>NZ_JADPJJ010000120.1:0-3979 GCF_023073375.1 Bradyrhizobium sp. 197
GATCGAGATCGCGCTGGCGCAGATCTGGGCCGAGCTTCTGGGCCTGGAACGTGTCGGCCGGCACGACAACTTCTTCGAGCTGGGCGGGCACTCACTGCTGGCGGTTCAACTGATGGAACGTTTGCGGCGGCTGTCGCTTGGGGTCGAGGTGCGCACCCTGTTCGCCAAGCCGGTGCTGGCCGATCTTGCCGCAAGCCTGGGCAGCCATCATGAGGTGGCGATCCCCGCCAACCTGATCACGGAGCAGAGTGCAGCGATTACACCAGAGCTGCTGCCGCTCATCGAGCTGGCGCAGCCGGAGATCGACCGGATTGTCGCCACGGTGCCTGGCGGTCTCGGCAACATCCAGGACATTTATGCCCTGTCGCCGCTGCAGGACGGCATCCTGTTCCATCATCTGTTGGCGAGGCGAGGCGATCCATACCTGCTGGTCTCGCAGATGGCATTTGCCGACCGGGCTCTGTTGGAGCGCTACCTTGCCGCGGTCCAGCGGGTGGTGGACCGGCACGATATCTTAAGAACGTCGTTTGTCTGGGAGGGCCTGTCGAGCCCGGCCCAGGTGGTTTGGCGGCGAACACCACTCGAGGTCACCGAGGTCGCGCTGGATGGATCTGATGGTGCTGAGCAGCTCAGGCAACAGTTTGATCCGCGTCAGCACCGGATCGATCTTGGCCGGGCGCCCTTGTTGCGGTTTGTGATTGCGCGCGAGCCCGGCAGTGCGCGCTGGCTGCTCCTGGAGCTGCAGCATCATTTGATCGGAGATCACACGACGTCGGAAGTGATGCATGCCGAGGTTCGGGCCGTGCTCGGCGGTCGCGATCACGCGCTGGCAGCACCACAGCCGTTCCGCAATCTGGTGGCGCAGGCACGACTGGGAGTTGGAGCGCAAGAGCATGAGCAGTTCTTCCGGAGACTGCTGGCAGACATCGATGAGCCGACGCTGCCGTTTGGGCTGAGCGAGGTGCGCGGCGACGGCAGTGGAGCCGGCGAGGCGCGGCGGATGCTGCCGCGCGAGCTCAACGAGCGGCTGCGAGTGCAGGCGCGGCGGCTCGGGGTGAGCCTGGCGAGCCTGTGCCATCTGGCCTGGGGGCAGGTGGTGGCGCGCAGCAGCGGGCGTGAGCAGGTGGTGTTCGGCACGGTGCTGTTCGGCCGCATGCATGGAGGCGCCGGCGCCGACCGCGCCATGGGCCTGTTCATCAACACCCTGCCGCTGCGGCTTGATCTGGATGGCACCGGGGTCGAGGCGAGTGTCCGGATCACGCATCGCCGGCTGGCCGAGCTGCTGGCGCACGAGCATGCCTCGCTGGCCTTGGCGCAACGCTGCAGCAGCGTTGCGGCCCCGGCGCCACTGTTCAGCGCGCTGTTGAACTACCGTCATAACACGCCAGCGCCAAGCTCCGGACCGGACGATGTGCTATCCGGCGTGGAATGGTTGGGTGCGGAAGAACGCACCAACTATCCGCTGACCTTGTCGGTGGAGGATTTTGGCGAGGCGCTCGGCCTGACGGCGCAGGTGGCGGCGCCCATATCTGCGGACCGGGTCTGCGGCTACATGCAGCGGGCGCTTGAGCAACTGGCTGAGGCGCTGGAGCATGCCCCCAACAAGCCGGTGCGAGAGCTGGACATCCTCCCGGCTGACGAGCGGGCGTACCTGCTGGAGGAACTGAACCGCACGGCGGCGGCGTATCCGTCAGAGCGGTGCATCCATGAGCTGTTCGAGGCGCAGGTCGCCAAGACGCCGGATGCGGTGGCGGTGGTCTGTGCGGACGAACGCTTGAGCTATGGCGAGCTCAATGCGCGGGCCAACCGCCTGGCGCATCATCTGATCGCACTCGGGGTGAAGCCGGACCAGCCGGTGGCGATCTGCCTTGCGCGCAGCGTTGCGATGGTGGTGGGGCTTTTGGCGATCCTGAAGGCGGGTGGCGCCTATCTGCCGCTGGATGCGGCCTATCCGAGTGCGCGGCTGCACCAGGTGCTCAAGGATGCGGCGCCGCGTCTGCTGCTGGCCGACGAAGCCGGCCGTGCCGCGCTTGGCCCTGAGGCGCTGGCCGATGTGAGCGTTGTCGATCTTATCGCAGCCACACCCGCCTGGGCCGAGCTGCCCGCTTGTAATCTCGACCCGCGCGCGCTCGGCCTGACCTCGCGCCATCTCGCCTACGTGATCTACACCTCCGGATCCACAGGCACGCCCAAGGGCGTCATGATCGAGCATGCGAGCACGGTGAACCTGCTGCATTGGAGCAGCGAGGTGTTTGCGGAATCAGAGATCAGCCGCACCCTGTTTTCCACCTCGATCAGTTTTGATCTGTCCGTCTACGAGTGCTTCGTTCCGCTTTCGCAAGGAAGCACGCTTTACGTTGTTGAGAATGCGCTGGCGTTGGCCGAGAGGTCTTTGGATATCTCCTTGATCAACACAGTGCCCTCGGCGATCGCCGCTCTGGTCGACAAGAAAGCCGTGCCGGTTTCCGCAAGCGTGATCAATTCGTGCGGCGAGCGGCTGAAGGTAGGCCTCATAGAGAAGGCCTTCGAGAGCAGTCGCGTAGAGAAGATTTATAACCTTTACGCGCCGTCTGAAACCACCACGTACTCAACCTGGATCTGCTTGCGAAGGGGAGAGGCTGTCGTTGAGACGATTGGCCGTCCGATTGCGAACACGCGGGTGTATCTGCTTGACGGTGATGGTGCGCCTGTTCCGTCTGGGGCGGTGGGCGAGCTTTACATCGGCGGGGCGGGAGTGGCGCGCGGCTATCTGAACCGTCCCGAGCTGACGGCGGAGCGGTTCATCGCCAGTCCCTTTGTCGAAGCCGACCGGCTGTACCGCACTGGCGATCTGGCGCGCTATCTGCCGGACGGCAATCTGGAGTTTTTGGGGCGCAATGACGACCAGGTGAAGATCCGCGGGTTCCGGATCGAGCCCGGTGAGATCGCGGCGCGGCTTGCCGAGCACGCCTGGGTGCGCGAGGCGGTGGTGGTGGCGCACCAGGATGGGACGGGCGAGCCGCGACTCGTTGCGTATCTCGTCGCGGCGGCCGAGCATGCGGCCGACGCTGAGGGGGGCGATCTTGCCGGCACCTTGCGCGCGCACCTAAGTGAGCGGTTGCCCGAGTACATGGTGCCATCGGCGTTTGTGCAGCTGGCGGCGCTGCCGCTGACGCCGAACGGCAAGCTCGACCGCAAGGCGCTGCCGGCGCCGCAAGATGAGGCGTATGCACGCGCCGTCTATGAGGCACCGCAAGGCGAGATCGAGACCGCGCTGGCAACGATCTGGGCCGAGCTTCTGGGTGTTGAGCGGGTCGGACGCCACGACCACTTCTTTGCGCTCGGCGGCCACTCGCTGCTCGCGGTGCGGCTGTTGAGCCGGGTCTCGCAGGTTGTTGGCGTCGCACTGCCGCTGAGCACGCTGTTTGCGAAACCGGTGCTGGCCGATCTGGCCGCGAGCCTCGTGGATGAGTTGAGCCGCTCCGGCGCGCAAGACCTGCCGGCCATTGTGGCCGTGCCGCGTGATGCGGCGCTTGTGCTGTCGTTTGCGCAGCAGCGGCTGTGGTTTTTGGCGCAGCTGGATCAGAGCGGCACGAACTATCACATTCCACTGGCGTGGCGGCTCAAGGGTGGGCTCGACCGCAGCGCCTGGCAGCGCAGCCTGGACCGTGTGTTGGCGCGCCAGGAGGCGCTGCGCAGCGTCTTTGTCGCGCCGGAGGGCAAGCCCTGGGTGGAGCTGCTGCCGCAGGATGCGGGGCTGCCGGTTGTGGAGCACGATCTGCGGGACAGGCCGGATGCGGACGAGGCGCTATTGGACCTGTGCAGGGAAGAGGCGCGCACGCCGTTCGATCTGGCGCGCGGCCCGCTGATCCGCGGCCGCTTGATCCGGATCTCGGATGAGGAGCACGTGTTCCTGCTGACGCAGCATCATATTGTCTCGGATGGCTGGTCGCTGGGCGTGTTGGCGCGTGAACTCAGTCAGCTGTACCGGGCGTTCGTG
>NZ_JADPJJ010000155.1:0-3849 GCF_023073375.1 Bradyrhizobium sp. 197
CATGCAGGCTTCGTGCTCGATGCGCTGGAGCAGGCACTGCATGATCGACGGCCGGTCCATCGTAGCGGGCTGGTGCACCACAGCGACAGGGGCAGCCAAGGCGGATTCAAACGGTCGTCGCAACACTCGGAGTTTGGAGGTTGCGATGAACGCTGTAAGGCGCAGATCGGAGCGGTCAGGACGAGCCCCATTGCCGTCGCCAGGACGGCCCTCTGTTGCGGGGCGCAATGAACAGAATAAATTTTGGCGGGCGATTGCCGCTGGGTTAAGCAGCGAAGATGCTGCACTCGAAGCCGGATTGTCACAACCTGTCGGAAGCAGATTATTCCGAAAGGCGGGCGGCATGCCACCAGCGATGTTCAGATCTTCGGCAAAGGCGCTCTCCGGGCGGTACCTCTCGTTGATTGAGCGCGAGGAGATCGCACTTCTCAAGGTGCAGGGCCATTCCATACAGGAGATCGGACGTCGCCTGGGGCGGGCTGCTTCGACAGTCTCCCGTGAACTGCGGCGCAATGCGGCCACCCGCGGCGGCGGGTTGGAGTATCGGGCAACAACTGCCCAATGGCATGCGGATCGATCCGCTCGCCGGCCCAAGCCGACCAAGCTTGCGCTCAATGCGACCTTGCGCACTTATGTGGAGGAGAAACTTGCTGGCGGCGTCGTAGCCCCGACCGGCGCTCCCGTTCCTGGTCCCTCCGTTCCGTGGAAGGGGCGCCGGCATGGCCCGCGCAAGGATCGGCGATGGGCCAAAGCCTGGAGCCCTGAGCAGATTGCCCGACGCTTGCCGATCGACTTCCCGGACGACAAGACGATGCGCATCAGCCACGAAGCTATCTATCAAGCTCTCTTCGTTCAGGGCCGCGGCGCGCTACGCCGCGAGCTGACGGCCTGCTTGCGAACAGGGCGTGTATTACGGATGCCCAGAGCGCGCGTACGCAGGCGAGGCAAGGGCTTTGTCTCCCCGGAGATCATGATCAGTGAACGTCCTGCTGAAGCTGCCGATCGAGCAGTGCCGGGGCATTGGGAGGGAGACCTCATCCTCGGTGTTGGCAGCTCGGCAATCGGCACGCTGGTCGAGCGCACGACGCGCTTCACGATGCTATTGCACCTTCCCCGGTTGGCGGGACATGGCGAAGCTCCGCGCGTGAAGAACGGACCTGCGCTCGCGGGACACGGGGCTGAAGCCGTGCGCGACGCGATCACGCGCACCGTCATCACCTTACCTGAAGAGCTCCGTCGCTCGCTAACCTGGGATCAGGGGGCCGAAATGGCTCAGCACGATCGTCTCAAGATCGATGCGGGTATCCAGGTCTACTTCTGCGACCCGCAAAGCCCTTGGCAGCGCGGCACTAACGAGAACACCAACGGGTTGCTGCGGCAGTACTTCCCGAAAGGCACAGACCTGAGCATCCACAGCGCCGAGGAGATATCCGCTGTGGCAGCGGCTCTCAATGCCCGACCGAGAAAGACACTAGGCTGGAAAACGCCAGCGGAGGCGCTTGACGATCTGCTGTCATGAGTGAAAGTAACTGGTGTTGCGACGACCGTTTGAATCCGCCCAATATGTATCCATTAAGTACACCGAGCGCCTGGCTGAAGCAGGCGTGGAGCCTTCTGTCGGCAGCGTCGGAGATTCCTATGACAATGCTCTCGCCGAAACCATCAACGGCCTCTACAAGGCCGAGGTGATCCATCGGCGCGGGCCATGGCGCAGCTTCGAGGCCGTCGAGTTCGCGACGCTGGAATGGGTCGACTGGTTCAATAACCGGCGGCTCCTGGAGCCCATCGGCAACATACCACCGGCCGAAGCCGAGCAACGCTACTACGCCATGCTGGAACAACCCGCCATGGCGGCATAACTTAAACCAAATGGCCTCCGGCAATCCCGGGGCGGTTCAGTTGCGCCGGCCCCACGTATCCTTCCATTCGCACCGACCACGCCTCTGCCTCAGCCCGGTCAGCCTCACGAACAGCCTGTTGAGCGCGCTGGCGGGCCCCCTCGGCGCGGATCTTCGCGCCCATGACCTGCCCGCCCCAGATGACCTCTCGCGACTTGGTGCTCATGCCGGAGGATTCCTCCGCGCGCGCTCAATCGCAAGCCGCTAGGTTTTGTAGCTTCGACGGCCGGGAATGCCACCTGTTCGTTAAGCAAGACTTTGGAGAGCCCGCATTCGGCTTGACCAAGACAATTCACGGTCAGCGTGCGCCGCTAAGGGCGCATAGCGCTGGCTGCTCGACGAGCGCGAAGCCCCTCCTCGCTGTTGCAGTCGGCGTTGTCGTGACGCGATCAGGTGCGCGGCCATGCTGAACCCAAACCTGATCGCCCAGGAGCGAAGCCGCCATAAAGCGATAGCACTCTTCGAAGGCTTCGGCGCGAGGCTCGGGACGAAATCGTCCGGCTAATCCAATTCCTTGATCACTCAGATCCGTACGTCGTGACTGAACTTGAGGATGACGACGAGCGGGAGCCGGAGGAGCTTGAGCCGTCGTTAGGCTCGCTCGATCGCAGAACCGATCAAACCCGCTGGAGCGTCGGCTGTAAAGACGACGCCGAGCAGGATGACTGCGATAGCGAGCCCTCCTTGGGAAGCCTTGATCATAACCACACTCAAGAGCGATGGGCAGCCGGCGGCCGCCGCGACCTTGAGTTAGACCACGCAGAGTCCGGCATTGGCGACCATGACAGGCTGCATGAGCAGGTTGGCACGCAGGACTGGCAGCACGGGGGGATGGCATGAAACAGGAAAACTGGCATCGTCGCCATGCCGTGATGTTGGCAAGCCAACTTCCGGAAGAGACTGAGGATGCCTTGACCGTCTTGCGGCTGGCAACGCAGCTAGTGACGGGCTTCCTGGCCGTACCAGATGAAGCCCCAAAAGCCCCGCCCGTATTTAGTATCATTCAATCATCCAAGTCGGTTGATGCTTAACGGGCGCCGGCCGGCGGTGAGTTAGCCCTGCGACTCACTCGGCCCCTACTCTCTCAATGTGAAATCCCGATGGCTCTTCCTGTCGCTGCCTCGCCGCGATTCAGGATTCGGCTCCGTGTTGCGCATTCCGCGCCCAATATTCAACAATGGAGACGGTCATGATGAAACAGTGTCGTCGATGTGAGCAGAACTTACCGCTGTCAAGCTTCCGAACCGGCAAGACGGCCCCGCGGGTCTGCGAGTCGTGCCTTTCCGAGTTGATCGCCGGGGCAGTGTTTACAATGAATGCGACGGAGGCTGTGAACTTCATGGCGCGCCTTGAGGCCGGAGAGGCGCTACGAACCCTCGTCGGCGGTGGCGGAAACTCAATTTGCTCTGACAAAGCGTTTCGCAGGCACTGCGAACTCAATCCAGATTGGGGCGCAAAAGCATTGGCGCTCGCGAGGGCCAATAGGAAGTCGCGTATACTTGAGGGGGTGTACAATCGAACAGTTGGCAACCGCACCGCCTGCAATCGAGGGCACTCGCTGTCCGTCGAAATCGCCGCTAAAATGCATGCCGAGCGGAAATGGGATCATAAGTGGTGCGAAAGCTGCGTGCGCAACTGGAGCGGTGTTGGTCGATATTTGGCGGAGGACACGCCTATCACCGAGCCGCCGAAGATCGAGGCGCGTCCAACCCTGTCTAGCAGTCTGCTGAAAAACCTTGAAATGGAGAATTTTCATATTTTCGCCGGTCGTTTTTGGAGCGGCGCGGTAGAGTTGGATGTAAT
This sequence comes from Bradyrhizobium sp. 197, assembly GCF_023073375.1. Classification (NCBI taxonomy): domain Bacteria; kingdom Pseudomonadati; phylum Pseudomonadota; class Alphaproteobacteria; order Hyphomicrobiales; family Nitrobacteraceae; genus Bradyrhizobium; species Bradyrhizobium sp. 197. The sequence continues at coordinate 3,702 of NZ_JADPJJ010000155.1, forward strand.
TTCTAGCTTGGTATTGAGTGTGCCCCCGCGCGGGGTGGCTATGCGGCGGGCAGTTTTGGAATTCGGATCAGGTTATAGGCGATCAGATTAAGCAGGAAGTCGGCGGCGACGCGAGCGATGCCCCGATGTTTGGTCTTGCGCATGGTGC
>NZ_JADPJJ010000018.1:0-3288 GCF_023073375.1 Bradyrhizobium sp. 197
TCATGGATGATCTGTTGCGGGAGTTTTTGACGGAAACCGGCGAGAGCCTGGACACGGTGGACAATCAGCTTGTGAAGTTCGAGCAGGAGCCGAACAACGCCAAGATCCTGGATAACATCTTCCGCCTGGTCCACACCATCAAGGGCACCTGCGGCTTCCTCGGATTGCCGCGCCTGGAAGCGCTGGCGCATGCCGGCGAGACGCTGATGGGCAAATTCCGTGACGGCATGCCGGTGACCGGGCAGGCGGTGACGGTGATCCTGTCCTCGATCGACCGCATCAAGGAAATTTTGGCCGGGCTCGAGGCGACCGAAGCCGAGCCCGAGGGCACCGACCGCGACCTGATCGACAAGCTGGAAGCGATGGTCGAGCACGGCATGGCCGGAGGTGTCGCTGCTGCTCCCGTGGCCGAAGCGCCGCCGCTGGCGCCGGAAGCACCTGTCGCCGTTGAAGCCGCGCCGACCTCCGGTGCGCTGGCCGACCAGACCCTGGAGCGGCCGCTGCGTCTGGGCGAAGTGTCGCTCGACGAGCTCGAGCGCGCCTTCCGCGAGACCGCGATCGAAGCCCCGGCCCCCGCGCCCGTTGCCAAAGCTGAAGTAAAGGCCGCGCCCGCGCCGGCCGCTGAGGCGCCGGCGCCTGTGGCCAAGGAAACGGCCAAGGACACGGCGAAGGACGCCAAGGCAAAGCCCGCCCCGAAGAAGAAGTCGGCGGCCGACGAGACGGCCTCCGAGGGCGACCGCATCGCCAACCAGTCGATCCGCGTCAACGTGGATACGCTGGAGCATCTGATGACCATGGTCTCCGAGCTGGTGCTGACCCGCAACCAGCTGCTGGAGATCTCCCGCCGCAACGAGGACACCGAGTTCAAGGTGCCGTTGCAGCGGCTGTCCAACGTCACCGCCGAGCTGCAGGAAGGCGTCATGAAGACGCGCATGCAGCCGATCGGCAATGCCTGGCAGAAGCTGCCCCGCATCGTCCGCGATCTCTCGGGCGAACTCGGCAAGCAGATCGAGCTGGAGATGCACGGTGCCGACACCGAGCTCGACCGCCAGGTGCTCGACCTGATCAAGGACCCGCTCACCCACATGGTGCGCAACTCCGCCGACCATGGCCTGGAGACCCCGGCCGAGCGTCTCGCCGGCGGCAAGGGCGAGCAGGGCACCATTCGCCTGTCCGCCTATCACGAGGGCGGCCACATCATCATCTGCATCGCCGACAACGGCCGCGGGCTCAACACCGACAGGATCAAGGCCAAGGCGATCTCCTCGGGTCTGGCCACCGAGGCCGAGCTCGAGAAGATGAGCGAAGCCCAGATCCACAAGTTCATCTTCGCCCCGGGCTTCTCCACCGCGGCCGCCATCACCTCGGTGTCGGGACGCGGCGTCGGCATGGACGTGGTGCGCACCAATATCGACCAGATCGGCGGCACCATCGACATCAAGTCGGTGGCCGGCGAAGGCTCCTCCGTCACCATCAAGATCCCGCTGACCTTGGCCATCGTCTCCGCGCTGATCGTGGAGGCCGCCGGCGACCGTTTTGCGATCCCGCAGCTCGCCGTGGTCGAACTGGTCCGTGCCCGCGCCAACTCCGAGCACCGCATCGAGCGCATCAAGGACACCGCGGTCCTCAGGTTGCGCAACAAGCTGCTGCCGCTGATCCACCTCAAGAAGCTGCTCAAGATCGACGACGGCGCCGTCTCCGATCCCGAGAACGGTTTTATCGTGGTGACCCAGGTCGGCAGCCAGACCTTCGGCATCGTCGTCGACGGCGTGTTCCACACCGAAGAAATCGTGGTCAAGCCGATGTCGACGAAGCTGCGTCACATCGACATGTTCTCCGGCAACACCATTTTGGGCGACGGCGCGGTCATCATGATCATCGACCCCAACGGCATTGCCAAGGCGCTCGGCGCCGCCGGCGCCTCGGCCCATGACATGGCCAACGAGAACGGGGCTCACCACATCGGAACGGGCGAGCAGACCACCTCGCTCCTGGTCTTCCGCGCCGGCTCGTCCCAGCCCAAGGCGGTCCCGCTCGGGCTGGTCACGCGCCTGGAGGAGCTGCCCGCCGACAAGATCGAGTTCAGCAACGGCCGCTACATGGTGCAGTACCGCGAGCAGCTGATGCCGCTGGTTGCCATGGAGAGCGTCACCATTGCCAGCCAGGGCGCCCAGCCGATCCTGGTGTTCTCCGACGACGGCCGCTCCATGGGCCTCGTCGTCGACGAGATCATCGACTCGTCGAGGAACGGCTCAACATCGAGGTCGGCGGCTCCAGCCAGGGCATTCTCGGCTCGGCCGTGATCAAGGGCCAGGCCACCGAAGTGATCGACGTCGGCCACTTCCTGCCGATGGCGTTCGCCGACTGGTTCACCCGCAAGGAGATGAAGCCGTCGCTGCACTCGCAGTCGGTGCTGCTGGTCGACGACAGCGCGTTCTTCCGCAACATGCTGGCTCCGGTGCTCAAGGCCGCCGGCTACCGGGTCCGCACCGCGCCGACCGCGCAGGAGGGCCTCGCGGCGCTGCGCGCACAGACCTTCGACGTGGTCCTGACCGACATCGAGATGCCCGACATGAACGGGTTCGAGTTCGCGGAAGTTATCCGCTCCGACAGCAATCTGGGCGCGATGCCGATCATCGGCCTCTCGGCGCTGGTGTCGCCGGCGGCGATCGAGCGCGGCCGTCAGGCCGGCTTCCACGACTATGTCGCCAAGTTCGACCGTCCCGGTCTGATCGCGGCGCTGAAGGAACAGACCGCGGGCGCCGCCGGCGCCTCCGAGCTGAGCCGGGCGGCGGCGTAAGAGCATGATCCGGAAAAGTGTGAAGCGGTTTTCCCTCGCGACAAACCCGGAACGCGTTTGCGCGGAGATCATGCTCCAACAAACCGGCATGGATCAGGAGATACGCACATGACCAGGAAGACCCAGTCCGGCGAAGGCGCCATGGTCGAATACGTCACCGCGATGATCGGCGGCCAGCTGTTCGGCCTGCCGATCTCCCGGGTCCAGGACGTGTTCATGCCCGAGCGCGTCACCCGCGTTCCGTTGTCCTCGCGCGAGATCGCGGGCGTGCTGAACCTGCGCGGCCGCATCGTCACCGTGGTCGACATGCGCGCCCGGCTCGGCCTGCCCAGGCCCGAGGACGGCAAGCCGCCGATGGCGGTCGGCGTCGACCTGCGCGGTGAATCCTACGGCCTGCTGATCGACCAGATCGGCGAGGTGCTGCGGCTTGCCGAAGACAACATGGAAGAAAACCCCGTCAACCTCGATCCCCGCATGGCCAAGCTCGC
>NZ_JADPJJ010000076.1:0-3094 GCF_023073375.1 Bradyrhizobium sp. 197
GCGGCTCCGAGACCCGCATAATCCACCGAACCGCCGTATACGGACCCGTACGTACGGTGGTGTGGGAGGGGCGACGCCGCGAGGCGTCCCCCTATCCCGATTGGGGGGGCACCGATCGTCTCGGGCTCGCGGCGAGTTCTTCGGCCGCGGCGCCCCTCTCAGATGGATACGAGGTCTACCCGCGGACCACGCTGAACTTGGCCCGCGGCGCCGCAGCAGTCCGCGATCTCTGCCCGCCATTAATTGAGTGTATCGTCATCGTAATTTGATGACCGCCGCACAGCCAGCTCAGGCTCACGTTGTGGCCCCCAAGATTCCTTGGCTAGCCGAAGGCTCGTGGTATGCTGACGATCTTGGAGCCAGGCCCGCACGCTTTTCCTTGCCAAACCAAATGTCCCACTTGTCGCAGAATTGGATGGCTGTGCGAGAGCATCCGGACATGCGCACTGCGCCTAGTCCAGACATTTGGCTTTAGATTTGACCAAGGTAAGCAAGTGGGCCATTTGGTGTTGCGAGAACAAGTCGGTATACGGGACCGGTGGTGACGTTTCAGTTCTTTGCGTTATGAACTCTTCGATGCTGTAATATCCGGCGCGACGGAAGATCATTTGTCGATCAAGTGCATCGAGGCCTTCCACGTTTTTTACAATGCCCACTCTTCGAAATATGCAATCAACATACTTTAGGGTGCCACTTGGCAGGTCAATCTTCTGGCGAAGAATGTCCGACGGCGGTGGTGTGATTTGTGTCGAGGCCGTTTCGCTAGACGGACCGTCCTTGGATCCACTTGGCAAATACAGCTGGAATTGTTCCGAGTAGAAGCTGGAGCCGTTGTCGGTCTCAAAGCCCAACCGGAGCAACCAACCCAAACCCGGCTCCGTTGATTGGGAACTGAGTTGAATCTCGAACGAAAGAGCGGATTCTTTATCGATCCGAAACGGAGGATTTAGACGTCGCTTCTGCGGGCCTACCTTGTGTTCTATTTGATGATTGTACCTCACCAGTGAATTGAGAGGACCCTCGGGGCCACCACTTACGCCGCCCGCTTTCGCGACGTCGTATATTGCACCCGTAATGATGATGGGGCTGCTTGTGGGATTTGAAACAGTCTTGCTCGTGCGCTGAGACAATATATCCGGATGCGTGGGATTTGGTACTTAAACGAGAGGCGGCGACGGTCCCGGCGCCATGCTGAGATACCCGCGGGTGCTTCCAGGTTGGCCACCTGATCGCTGCGCTCATGCGTCGATAGTTTGTTAAACGAAGGCTATGGGGCTTCGCCCCTCGCGCGGTCAAGGGGCCGAGCCTCGGACGCTGCACGCCCTGCGGCCGCACCAAGACCTCCTTGCCCTTGCTGCCCCCAGTCCTCGCCGGACAGGCAGGCGTTCATGCCCGGCATGAACAAGTGCCAGCAGAAGATCAGCGAAATTACTGGAGGCGGCAGTTAAAATGAATGCAGTGAATGCCTTTTTGTGCCGATTGAAGTATGGTCGTTTCCATTGTTTGAAACGCATAGATTTGGGGGACATTCCGTCGGAACGGCGGATCCTGCGCTTGTACAGAAGGGCCGTGCCGCCCGGCGGTCGATTATTTGAACAAAAAAAGCACGACGGCCAAACAAAAATGGCCCGCGTGATGCGGGCCATTTCGTATCGGGGCCGGTAAAGTCCGAACTTGGTTGAGGGGATAGGATTTGAACCTATCCCCTATGTTATGAGCCGCCCGACGCCTTGACTAAGGCGCTCCGGTGGAAACGTCGGCCGCACCTTGCGCAAGAGTGGGCGAACGCCCTCAGTCCGGATAGCTCAGGATCATTTTCAACAACTTCGGAAATCGCGCGTTGATGTCCTCCTCGCGCAGAACATTGCGGTGCTGGACGCCTTGCTTGGACGTCCGGATCAGGCCGGCCTCCCGCAGGATCCGAAAATGGTTCGACAGGGTCGACTTCGCCATATCAGGGCAAGGCGCCGCCTCGGTGCACGACATGCAATCGCTCTGCGCGGCCAGGCTTTTGACGATGCGCAGCCGCATAGGGTCCGCGAGCGCGCCTAGCACCCCGGCCAGTGAAATCTCGCCCCGCGCTGGGTGAACGAACTGCACCATGCCTAAAATATAGCACCTCCCTTGAACTCATTCAATAGTTCACTAGTATTGAACCATTGAATATCGGCGTCGTGCCGGATCATGGAGATATGTGATGACCAAGAGACTCGAAGGAAAAGTTGCGCTCGTGACCGGCGCATCCAAAGGCATCGGTGCCGAAATCTCCGCCCGGCTCGCGGCCGAGGGTGCGGCGGTCGCCGTCAATTACAGCTCCAGCAAGCAGGCCGCCGACCGCGTCGTCGCCGCCATCGTCGCCAAGGGCGGCAAAGCGGTCGCCGTCCACGGCAACTTAGCCGATGCCAAGGACGTGAAAAGCGTGGTCGCGGAAACCGTGAAGGCGTTCGGTGCGATCGATATCCTTGTCAACAACGCGGGCGTTTACGAGTTCGCACCGCTCGAGGGCATCACCCCCGAGCATTTCCACAAGCATTTCGACCTCAATGTGCTTGGCCTGCTGCTGGTCTCGGGTGAAGCGTCGAAGCACTTCAACCCCAATGGCGGAAGCATCATCAACATCAGCTCCGGCGTATCGACCATCGCGCCGGCGAACACCGCCGTCTACACCGCGACGAAAGCATCGGTGGACGCGATTTCCTCCGTGCTGTCGAAGGAGCTGGCGCCGCGCAAGATCCGCGTCAACGCCGTCAATCCGGGCATGATCGCCACCGAAGGCGTCGTGTCCGCCGGCCTGCACGAGGGCGACATGCGCAACTGGATTGAATCCACCACCCCGCTTGGCCGCATCGGCAAGGTCGAGGAGATCGCCGCCGCGGTGGCCTTCTTCGCTTCGGACGAAGCCTCTTACATCACCGGCGAGACACTTCACGTCACCGGCGGCCTTCGCTGAATTTGTCGGTTTACATGAGGAAATGGCCCGCCTCGCGCGGGCCATTTTTGCTGTGTGCCGAGTATGAACGACAGCTTGGAGGTGGAAGTCCTCTATCCAGCCTGATGGCGGCGAAGGATTAGCGAAGCGCAAGGGCGTCATCGT
>NZ_JADPJJ010000149.1:0-2949 GCF_023073375.1 Bradyrhizobium sp. 197
TTCGTTGGCAGATGCGGCTCTATCTGAGCCCACTGCTTGTCGTTGAGCCAGAACAGTCCTTTGCGCATCGAAGTCCCCCGTGCCGAATCAACTTGGCACCAGGGAATCAGAACTCGCTAATTAGGTACAGACCCTAGTATGAGCTGGTGAAACTGTGGCTTTCCCCATGGCACCGAAAGCGGCCCCCGAGCTCCGAGGCGTCGGCACTGAGAACCCGGGCAGTTGCGGCTGACGCGCGAGAATGACGAGAAGCAACAGCGCGATCGGCAGCACGAAGATGTGGAAGAGCAGAAGCGGCGGCAATCGGCAAGCAGATTGCGCTTCGCGCCGATGTACGAGCATTAGAGTTTTGCAGGTCTCGCGGTCTGCCGCGCGACTTGGTCTGCCGCTGATAGCATGAGGTTTGATTGCTCTAGAGGGAACCATGCCGACGAATCGATTATACGCGATAGTGACGGGTTCAGCATCGGAGCTTGGAGCGGCCACCGCGCGCCTCTTGGCCAAAGATGGGGCGCTCATCGTGATCAACTATTCTAAGAGCCAGAAGGAAGCCGCGGCCGCTGTCGAAGTCTGCCGTAATGAGGGCGCTGCCGAGGTGGTGGTGGTGCAGGGCGACGTCTCTCGCGACGAAGATTGCAGGAAGATCGTCGCGGCTGCCGCGCCGTGGGGGCGGCTTGATGTACCCGGCACAACGAAACATGTGCCGCATCATGATCTCGGCAGGCTCTCGGCGGAGGATTTTCAGCGTATCTATGCGGTCAATGCGATCGGACCATACCAGATGATCCGGGCGGCGCGGTCGTTGCTAGCCCGCATTTCTCACAGTGTTGAGGCGCATCGGGGCGCGAATCAGCGAAAGTTCTTTTGCGAGAAGGACTTTTGTCTGATCCAAGGAGCGCCCCGATGCCGACAGAGTGTAGCGCACAACGATTTGATTTTGGAGTGGTGGAAGGCCGGGCTGTGGAGGCGGCCTTTGATGCTGGCCTGGTGACGTCGGATGCTGGAGCGCTGCTTCTGGGTGCCACGGATCGGGTGATTGATCTGGTGGGGCGCTTTGCCGATTGCTTTCCCGATCATCGCGCCCAGACTTGATCGAGCATACGGCCGCGACGTTGGTCGGACAGCGGGTCTTTGGCATCGCGCTTGGCTACGAAGATCTCAATGATCACGACCACCTGCGGCACGACCCTCTGACGGCGGTGCTGGCGGGCAAGCTTAAAGCCAGGCGCGAGGACTACGCACCGGTGGCGGGCAAGTCGACGCTGAACCGGCTGGAGCTGAGCCAAAGCACCAAGATCGCCTATGAGGCGGCGGCGATCAAGGCGCTGCCGGTGACGCTGTTCCTGGAGGCACACAGGCGAGCGCCGAAGCAGATCATTCTCGATCTCGACGCCACCGACGACCCGCTTCACGGGTATCAGGAGGGGCGCTTCTTCCACGGTTATTACGACTGCTATTGCTATCTGCCGCTGTTCGTGTTCTGCGGCCGGCATCTGCTGGCGGCCAAGCTGCGATCGCCCGATATCGACGCCAGTGCGGGCAGCGTCGCGGAGCTCGCGCGGATTGTCCGACAGATCCGCGCCCGCTGGCCGCTCACGCGCGTCGTGCTGCGGGGGGACTCGGGCTTTGCGCGCGAGGCGCTGATGGTGTGGTGCCAGGAGAACCGCGTCGACTATCTGTTCGGGCTCGCCCGCAACACACGCCTGGTCGCCATGATCGCAGACGAGCTTGCCACGGCCCGCGCTGCGGCCGAGAAGACCGGCCGCCCGGCGCGCCGCTTCAAGGACTTCCAGTGGAGCACGCTCGACCGCCGTGTCGTTGCCAAGGCGGAGTGGACGCAAGGGGAGGCTAATCCGCGCTTCGTCGTCACCTCGCTCGAGCGCAGCGAGGCGGGCGCGCGGCAGCTCTATAAGGATATCCACTGCGCCCGCGGCGACATGGAGAACCGTATCAAGGAGTGCCAGCTCGATCTCTACGCCGACCGTACCTCCGCGGCGACCATGCGCGCCAACCAACTGCGGCTGTGGTTCGCCTCGATGGCCTATGTGCTGATCTGTGCGTAGCGGCGCATCGGCCTTGCCGAAACTACCTTTGCAGACGCCACCTGCGGCTCCATCCGTCTCAAGCTCCTGAAGATCGGCGCACTGGTGCGCATCAGCGTCCGCCGCATCAGGATCGCCATGGCCTCGGCCTGCCCAGCCGCCCAGCCGTGGGGACACGCGGCTCGTTGCCTGGCCGAAGCTGCCAAGGCTCGCGCCTCGCCGGCCTGACACGCGAAGCTGCGACGCGCCCAATCGGCGGCATCCACCATAGCCCACCGGAGACACTCAAAACCAAATCCCCAGTCGCGCCTTCAGCGCCACGGCTCCTCGTCGCCTTCGCCAGATCCTCCTATCACCGTCCCAGAGCAATTGGTCATGTGAGGAATACGGGCTAGACGCGGCGCTAGGGTGAGCGGACAGCCGTCCGCCCTGGTGAACGTCTCCTCGATCGCAGGCATCAATGGCGACGGCTCATCGGTGGCGTAACCAGCGAGCAAGGTGCACTGAACGCTATGACACTGCAGCTGGCGCGTGCGCTCGCGCCTTCCATTCGTGTCAATACCGTTTGCCCCGGCTACATCGATACGCACTGGTTCGCCAAGGGCCGTGGCGAAGCGGGCGCCCGGCAGATCCGTGATTCCGTGCTGGCGCGTGTACCGCTTAAGATCGCTTCGACCGCTGAGTGTGTGGCGTAGCTTGTCTGTTTCCTGGCAAGCCAGGCATCGGGCAACATGAGCGGCGAATGCGTGCGCACGGACGCTGGCTTGCATCTAGGGTCTGTACCTGATTAGCGAGTTCTGATTCCCTGGTGCCAAGTTGATTCGGCACGGGGGACTTCGATGCGCAAAGGACTGTTCTGGCTCAACGACAAGCAGTGGGCTCAGATAGAGCCGCATCTGCCAACGAA
>NZ_JADPJJ010000082.1:0-2776 GCF_023073375.1 Bradyrhizobium sp. 197
CTGATCTTTCCCGCCATAGTGGCCACCGAACCAATTCGGTGGCACCGACCCAATCATCGGCGAGAAGTTTTCCAGTAACATTTTGAATGAGGCAATGCGGGGGTCAATATTGCAGGCCGAATGACAGTCTGGACGTCGCGCGGCTTGTTGCGGCCAACGGGCGAAGACTTCGAGATGCTTCGGTTGATGTTGCTGGCGTTGTTGCCGCAGATCGGCGGCTTGCTGATGATGGTGGCGCGCAGAGGCGATCGATAGATCAGTTAGAACCTATCACCGGCGCCAACATCTTGCTTGGCGGGCGATGTCGCGCCCGTCGCAAGTTCCCCTGCACGAGTTGAATTCTCGTCAACCGTCTGCCGGCAGAATGCCGCTCCGAACATAAGGGAGCACGATGTCTAATCTGGAACAAATCATTCGCGAACGCGCGCACCAGCTGTGGGTTGAAAGCGGTAGCGAGCACGGCAGAGCTCAGCCTAAAAAGCGAACCACGCCAATACCGCAATGATCGGGATGATTGCCACGCCGATAAGTACTAAGGGTGCAGGTTCATTGCCCGTCCGGTCGCTCAATGCTGATCTCCTCAAGGATGAAGGTCCCGCAGCAGCGTCGACGCCACGCGGCTTTCCGTGGCGGCAGAGATGCCGACAGCTCAGAGCGGCAATTCCGACCGAGCTGGACTTGTTCCTCATGTCGGCGCGCTGGGGTCCGCGCTGTTGAGCTGCTCTCGGTACTCCCGGGCGGCCTTGAGAAGGGCTTCGCGAAGCTCATCGTCTGCCGTTTGAGCCGCGAGGGCTTCGGCTCGGTTCGGCTTGGTTTTGAAGAGATTCTTCGTCATAGCCCTTCTTCTTTTTGCCCTTCTTCTTTTTCTTCTTCAGAACTTTGGCCTGCGCTCTGAATCCTGAGGCCAGGGCCTTCATCTGCCGAGACACGAATTCGTCGGCCGTCTCCTGAGCGGCCTTCTCGGCTACACGAGCTTGCTGTTTGAATGTTTTCGCCGGCTTCATAAGCCGACAACTTTCGCCAAAAAGTCAGGTTCCTCAAGAATCCGGCTTGAGTCTTCGTTCCCTTTTCGGTTGTAGTCGCTTCGCCTCCAACTGCACCTGATCGACACATCGCTGCACCGGACCCGGGTAGTCCTGCTTGCTCCAGGGCTCATCGGCAAAGCGAACGTCCTCGATCTTCGACAGCCGAAGGCAGATCCACTTGGCTTGTGCCGGACGCTTCGTGGGCGAACTCGCGTCCACAACGAGGGCGAATGCGCGCTCCTCCCCGCGGCGTGTCCCAGGATGTAAGGGAAGACCGTCTGGCACTTTCCGTCACGATCTACGTGAACGGACCGGCGTTCAAGAAGCGCTTGTCTGAGCCCCATGTAGACGCCGCTGTGGCCTTCGCTAAATCTGGAAGGGGCGCTTGCGACCGCGGCGGGGTTGGTACGCTGCGAAGCCCGGCTTGAAGGTCGCTGCTCGCGTGATCCCCATGCGCTCCATCAGGGCAAAACTCGTCCGGTCGACGAAGGAAAAGCTCTCGTCCGCGAAGCGCGCCCCTATCTCCGAAGCCGCATCCAGATTGGCGCGGGCGATGGGTTCGCTCCGAGCTCCGCTGTCGCGCAGCCGCTCCCAGAAGATTTCCGCCACGCCGCGGCCAAATTGGGCTTTTAAAAGCTGGCACGTCTCGACCAGCACCAAGTCCGTCGTGAGGTGTTGGTCGATGCTCTGAAGGATCGACTTGGCGCGCTCATTCTGAGCATCCCGCTTGGCGGCCGCAGCGCACCAGACGGAGCTGTCAACGAACGCACTCATGTGCATCACTCCTGAACCGGGTACTGCCAAATGTCGCGCTTTGGCTCGCTGCCCTCAAGCCATTTTTTCGCGCGCTCCTTCGAGGCAAAAAGCTTGACCCAATCGGGCTCACCGATGGCTCTCGACGCCGGATCGGGCCAGCAGAGCCACACGGATCCCTCGACTGGAGCGCCTTCCATTTCGTATTCCCAGGCAACGCCTTCGGGGTCGTTGTCCTGGAGCCAGGCGTCGGCGGCACCTCCAGATGCAAATACCTTCACCCATTCGGCATCGCCCACTGCGCGCGACTCGCCGTTCTCGTAGTCATCAAGGTAGAGCCATACGGTTCTGCCCTCGCGGCGAGCGGTGTCATGGCTGCGGACCGCCTCGTTCACCCTGTGCCGGTCGGATCGATCGGCTTCAGGCAGCGACGTCACCGCGGCATAGAGTTCGGCGGGAATGCTGCGCCTGTCGCCGGGAGGCTTGTAGCGCCATTCAACCCATTGATCGAATGCGTCCGACATATGGCTCACCTCCTTGGTTTGGCGCGGAACGGACCGTCGATGGTGAAGGCGTCCGGCGCGATCCCGCTCTCGATGCGCTTCCAGGTCACGGGCGCTGCGATCGGAAATCCCTCTCGGGCTCGCGGGGAATAGGTGCCGATCGCGGTCGTGCCACGGCCGTTGCGCAGATAATCGAGGAAGATGCGATCGCGACGCGTTGCCTGGGCAGACAGGAGATAGCGGTCTGAATGGCGCGCTGCGAGGGCGGAGACCAGCTGATGCGCGACCCGATGCGCCTTGTCGTGCAGCACCGGCTGATCCAGTGGCGCCATCAGATGAATTCCTTTGCCGCCGGTGAGCTTGGGCCAGGTCTCGAAACCCTCGCGCTTCATCAGGGTGCGCAAATCGAGTGCGGTCTCCACGACGGCATTCCAGTCGACGCCCTCGCCGGGATCGAGGTCGATCACGATGCGGTCGGCATGTTCGAAGTCCTCG
>NZ_JADPJJ010000013.1:0-2700 GCF_023073375.1 Bradyrhizobium sp. 197
GAGTTGGTCGGCGCTCGCCGCGATCGAGGAGAATTGTTCGGTCCAGTCCAGGCCGGTGCGCGAATAGACTCTGGCGTCCCCATCTCGCAGATGCAGCTGCGCGCGGTAGCCGTCGGCCTTGATCTCGTAGACCCAGTCTTCGCCGCGCGGCGGCTTCTCGCGCAACGTGGGATCACACGGCTCGATGTAACCAGGAATAGCAACTTTGAGCCCGCCGTGGACACGCGATACCCCCGAACGAGACTGACGCAACGCCACAGCACACATGGCGATTCAACGTCGTCACGCTGATTCGTTCCGTGTCTCGTCTCCGGATCGCCCGGAACGTGGGTTGCCTCCGGGCGTTGGCGAGCGGTGGTGCAGGGGGAGGAGCGAGTGCGATGATAGAAACGGAAACCATACTCGAAAAATGTCCCCGGTGCGGCGCATGGCCTATGGCAGCGAACATCCCAAAGTCCGCTTCCGTGCAACGCGAAATCCAGTTCAGGTGTCCGAGGTGCCAGGCGGAGGAGGTCGGCTGGCTCCGTCGTCCAACGTCCCCGCTGCGCGCTGCCTGACACCACGCGGCCGAAGAGCCCGGAGGGACTGTCGCGGTCGCGTTCTCCAAGGGCGGCAGATGCTTGTCCAGGTTCTAAGATGGCTCCTCGGAGAGCAGGAGAGATCTGACCTGGTGCGGCGGCTTATGAGCGCGAGGCGGGCGGTGGCGATGCCAAGGCGCGCAAGAATATTGAAACGGAAGAAACGGCTCATCGGGCGGTCGAAGAGGCGAAGCGAGCCATCGGCGAGCGCGGCGCGATCTGGTGGAAGCACGGCGCGCCCGACCTCAGCCGCCACACGATCAAGAACTCGCCGTATACCGGATGGTACGCCAAGCTTCCGCGCTCGCGCCAGTGAGCACTCACACCTCAGGTCCAGCTGATTTTCGCGTTGCTGCCCCCAGCAGATCACGGACGAGCACAGTTTTGAGCGTTAGCTGGTGCGGATCGCATCCTCGCATCGTTGGCGCGTGTAGGGCGAAGGTTGACAGCCGGTGGCCGCGAGATAGGCGTGTCCGCTAGACTCTTCGAAACCGGACACGGCCAGCTCGCCCTAGCTAGTCGGCTACGGGCCACAAGCGGACCCAGATAAGCATGTGCTAAACCTGCGCCGGTTTCGCATCTCGGCCATTTCGACCCAGCCGCGGCTCAGTTCCCGCCAAAAGCCTTTGGATGTTGGCACGATGGCGGATGATCACGTAAAGGCCGCCTCCGATCACCATCAATCGATACGGCAATGGGTGCTCGACCGCGCAGACAACGACGATTGCCGTCAACGCTGCGAGCATCGAGCTCAAGGAAACGATCTGGGTCATAGCCACCACGACGCCAAAGACGGTCGCAGCCCCCAATCCCACGGGCCACGACAGCGCCAGCAACACACCGAGCCCGGCCGCAGCCGACTTGCCGCCCGTGAAGTTCAGCCAGACCGATCGGCTATGTCCCAACAGCACGGCAATTCCGGCCAGACAAACAGCCCATGGCACCCCGATTTGCAGATCAGACCCTGTCGACGGAGGGGATAGTTCTGCATAGAGCCAAGGACAGAGCGAGCGTGCGACGATGATGGCAGCCACGCCCTTCAGCACATCGCCGACGAGCACGAACAAGGCAGGCCATTTACCGAGGGTCCGCAAGACATTCGTTGCCCCGGTGGACTTGGAGCCATGCCTTCGAATGTCGATGCCTCTGAGCAGTTTTCCCGCCAGATAGCCCGTGGGGAACGAGCCGAGTAGATAGGCGATCACCAACGCGACCGCGCCCGCTGTCCAAAAAGCCATGGGTTTATGTCCAGTTTTCTGAACGCTGTTTTATCTCCGACTTCGTCTGACCGCTATCGGCCAAAAACGGAAAGCTGTAGTCCCGCTTCTCCGGGAAACAAGTCGTGACGATCAAGGGGCGGCAACTGCAACCGTTTCTTCGATTATCCTCGGCTGTCCGCCCTCGCTAGTAAGAATGGATGAGTAATAACCGTGAAAAGAACGATCACCTACCTTGGCCTGCCATGTTCCCGCATTGAAAACGAAGATGCCCTCGGGACGCGAGATGGTTCTTTGAACCGAATAATCATGCAATCCGAGCTTGAGGGCGTCGCTGAAACTCTGGCGGATGGCGTCCCGCCCCTGAAAGATGCCGCTGGGCGTCACCCGCACAGCGTTCTCTGCAAATGTCGCGGCCATAGTGTCCAGATCACCGCGATTGTACGCTTCTGAGAAATGCTTGTGCATGTCGTCCATGGCGGCATCACCAAGCGTGTCTCCCGCAATCGAGTTGCGCGGAATGGCAAGCACCAACCAAACAAGAATGGTCGCTAATCTGACTGCCATGTTCCCTCCGTTTCACTATAGTCGATTGATAGCGCTCTCTGTTACGCCAGAGTATGGAACGCAGCCACGTGTGACAACAACGTCTCTTTAGGGTCACAAGGCGAAAGAAATCAAACTGAGCAATTCTCGTCCGCTATGCCTCAGTGAGTGAACCTCGCGGAGGGATGCCGCCACTTTCGCCGATGGCAGGAGCGGACGTCGCCCGCCTCTCTCGATCAGCTCGTCGCCTCTGAGCTAACCTTGTTGATGGCTGTGGCATTTGACGCCGATTCTCGCTAACATTTCAAAAGGTGCCGGTTCAGACCGGTGACGCTTCACGGCGGGAGAATCCCTTGAGC
>NZ_JADPJJ010000015.1:0-2688 GCF_023073375.1 Bradyrhizobium sp. 197
GCAGCATGGCACCATGCGCAAGACCAAACATCGGGGCATCGCTCGCGTCGCCGCCGACTTCCTGCTTAATCTGATCGCCTATAACCTGATCCGAATTCCCAAACTGCTCGCCGCATAGCCACCCCGCGCCGGGGCACACTCAATACCAAGCTCGAAATTACATCCAACTCTACCGCGCCGCTCCAAAAACGACCGGCGGAAAAATGAAAATTCTCCATTTCAAGGTTTTTCAGCAGACTGCTAGACTCGCTGGAGAACAACCCGGCGCTCCGTAGCGCGCTCGGCCAGCTCGGCGCAGCCGTGTTGCCGGCCGTGCTGAACGAGGTGATCGGCAGCAACAATCAGGGCGGCCTCGGCGCGATCGTTGCAAAACTCCAGCAGGCGGGGTTCGGTGACCAGGTCAAATCCTGGCTCGGCAACGGCCAGAACCTGCCGATCTCGGCCGACCAGCTCCGTGCCGTGCTCGGCAGCGACACCGTCCGCCAATTGGCTGCGCGCTACAACATCCCGGTCGACCAGCTGGGCCAGATTCTGGCCCAGGAACTGCCCAAGGCCGTGGATCACGCCAGCCCCGACGGCCATTTGCCCCATACCGCCTGAAGAACCGGTTGCAGCGGTATCAGCGGCCGGGGCATCACTCTGAAATAACTGCAAAATTGGCAGGTTTGCCATGTCGCATACTGCTGGCCAAAAAGGCCGGCCGCATGCTATATGACGGCCGGGTTTCCGGCCGGCCGACGCAGTGGGACCATGGGCGTGGCAGGCGTTGTTTGAGTGATGGAGAGGGTGTTGAAGCACAAATTCCCTATTGGATCGCGCGTGTTGTTCACGGCCAGCAATGTCGCACGCCCCGCTGCCAGCGGATCGTATGAGATCATCCGCCTGCTGCCGACGGATGGTGACGACTGCCAGTACCGGATCAAGAGCTCGACCGAAGCCTTCGAACGCGTCGCCAAGGAAAGCCAGCTCGCGCTGTCCTGAAGCCGACGCTATCCGCGCGTTGGCGCGTACCGGGGAATTCCATCCTGCCGCCGTCAAAAGGCCCGCTTCACCTTCAAAAGGTGGGCCGGGGGCAGTTGCCGACTCTCGGTGCTCGCTTTGACCATTCGCTCTCTGCTCGCGTGAGGGGACGTCGCGCATGAACTGGGCATGGGCCTCGCCGCTCGACCAAATCTGGCGCTCGCCGGTCTTTCCGATGTGGATGACGCTGACGGCTGCCGGCTTCTTCGGACTGATCCTCCTGATCACGCTGCTGCGTGCCGAAAGATCGGTCGCCAACGGCGCGCTGACCATCATCGCACTGCTCGCCATTGCTGTCGCATTGGCCGCCAATGTGCACGTCTCTGGACCGGCGGGGCAGGCCACGCCGACCGAGGCGCGTGCGCAGGCCGCGGTCATCGCGAGCCTGCCGGCGCTGTCCTGTCTCGACGATCTCGCCGGCGATGCCGTGGCCATTGGCTGCGAGAAGTCGCTGTTCGGCGCGCCTGACGCAGCCGCCGCGGCGATCTCCTACACCGCGGCCAGGATCGACCGGCTGATGGCGCTCGGCGATGCCGCGACCGCCGAGAAGAGCCTGACGCCCGACGTGAGGGTGCTGCGCAGATCGCTGGAACGTGATCGCTACGGCCTGGTCGCGCAGGTGCTGGTTGCGCGCGACGGCTGCACACAGTTCGACTGCGCGGCCTTCCGCTCGCTGACCGATCAGCAGCAGGTCGCCGCCAACATGGATTCCCATCTCTACGACACGCTGGTCGCGCGCTACGCGCCGACCTGGAATGCGCCTGCAACGTCGCAGTTGCCGGCCACTGCCGCGCTTGCCGGACTGCCGCCGTCGATGCCGACGGGCAAGCCGACCAATGCGGAGTTCCCGAGCGCCTCGTCGACGCCGCCGATCAGCATCATGAATCCGGAGCCGCCAACGCGCCAGGCGGCGCCCGCCGCAAACGCTGGGGCCTCGCCGGCTCCGCGCGCGCCGGCAGCGGCTTCGGCACAGGCCGCCGCGCCCGCCGCAAAGAAACCGTCTGCGCCGAAGGCTGCGCGTGCGCCGGTGGCACCGCCGGTTCCGCTGGCGCCGCCGGCCGCGGCGCCCGCGGCTGCGGATAACGAGTAGATCGGCATTCCAAATGCGTGGCTGCCCGGCTAATGCTGGGGCATGCCACTACATCTGATCAAGCTCGCGGTCGGTTGCGACTCCGTCAAGGAATTGAAGGAGTGGACCGCCGAACGGATGCGGACCGCCAAGAAGAAGGGTCTGCCGCAACATCACATCCACATCACCCGCATGGTGCCCAAGCGCGACGCCGAGATCCTGTCGGGCGGGTCGCTCTATTGGGTGATCAAGGGCGAAGTCGCCGCGCGCGAAAAAATCATCGGCATCGAGCCGTTCCGCGACAAGGACGGCATCGGCCGCTGCCGGATCGTGATGCAGCCGAAGGTGATCTCGGTGTCGCCGCGGCCGATGCGCCCGTTCCAGGGCTGGCGCTATCTCGCCGACGATTCCGTGCCGCCTGATCTCGGCAAGTCCGCAGCCGGCTCGATCGCCGCGATGCCGGAGCCGATGCGGCGCGAGCTGCGCAATCTCGGATTGCTCTAGGGTCTGTTGGGATTCAGGATTCTCATCGGGGCTTGGTTGTGATTCAAGCTTGGGATGGACCGATTCGTTTTGACTGACGCCCAATGGGCGAAGAT
>NZ_JADPJJ010000042.1:0-2650 GCF_023073375.1 Bradyrhizobium sp. 197
GGTCGTAGGATCTGCGCGATGTCGTACTGGTGGAGGGCCTGCCGACGGCTAGTCCCGGCGGCGCCCTGAGCCGGAGCCGCTAGGCAGACCTAGGTCGAGCGTTGAGACGCACCAAGGCGCCTCTGGCGACCGCCGTCGGCTCGCCCAAGGTGCTCTGACCAGCCGCGGCCGCTTGGATCAACTGTTCCGCGATGTACTTACGGCTCTCGTGATCGCCGCCACGCGGAAGTTCTCGGCACACCTCCTCCAAAATGAGGTCCATGTTCGCACGCAACCGAGAGCTTATTTCGCCCATCAAAATGCCGCATCCACGGATGAGCACAACATGAAAGTTCCTGGAGGGTTAAAGCCGGCGGACGTGTGCGCCGACGGACAAACGCCGTCTGCGCGGAGACCCTGAAGGACGCGATTGACGTGCACGATGCTTAGCCCAAGCGCCTCGGCCAATTCAGGTTGCGTAACAGGAAACTCAAACTCGTCATCGCCGACGAGTCCGACCGCCGCCAAGCGCTCGCGCATTTCGGCGAGAAGATGCGCCATACGGGCCGGTGCTTGGCGCACTGCCACGTTGACGATCCACTCACGGAAGATTGCGGCGTCGATCAGGGTTTCGCACCAGAAAGCGCGCGCGACTGCGGGCCGCTGCTCGATCAGTGCCGAAAGAGCGGAATGGTCGACGAAGCCCAGTGTCGCCGCGGATATTGCCGCGAGATCATGATCCATAACCCTGAGAAAAAGGCTCTGTAAGTCCGGAATGTCTCCCGGGATGTGGAAGGACAGGATCTGACGCTTGCCGCGCTCGGCAATCTTAGACCGGCAGAGGAAACCACTTAGGACCAAACAGCTACGTTTGGGGCAATCACCTTCACGAACGACGCAAGTGTCGGCTGTAAGCTGCTTTACATCGACGGGCAGCGTCTTGACTGCGGCGGCGTCCTCGTCGGACAGCCGAGTGTTCGCACGCAATCGTCGGATCAGGATTTCTGTGGGATGCATGATGAGTCTCCTGATGGCTGAGGGCAAGACCATCCGTTAAGGTCGGTTCACAGATGCCAAGAACACCTAATCCAAGTTGCAGGGCCAGGTGCAATTCGGACGCTACGACGAAAAGCCGAATCTCTCCGGAGTAAGGAACGAGTAATAGGTCCGAGCGGTCCTCATATCCTCTTATTCAGTTTAAGGAGATGAACTGACCGTGCGATTGCTCCTGGCTATACGCGACGAGTTCGATTGTTGTCGAAAGCGTCTCCTGTCGCGCCGGCATGGACGCTTTGGTCATCAATACTCACGCAAAGTAGGCGAAACGGCGCGGCCTGCCGGTTTCGATGATATTTTAAGGCAATTACAGTTGCACAATACCCGTGAGACCCAGATGAATAAAACCTATGTTAACAACTTCGGCGCGTAATACATAAATTGAATAACTGCATTTATTGACGATTAAGGCCGACCAATGACCGCAATTTCCGCAGCCGATGTTATTGTCGAGTTGGACGCCACCATTGCTGGGAGCTCATCTGAACGTTGTGTTCGGATGCTTCGGCGCATCGTCGAGCTGCTTGTCGCCGAGAACAGCCGGTTGCAAGAGCCGCACGTCGGCCTGCTCGACGACGTCCTTGTTCGTCTGATCGCTCGGATTGCCCCCGCCACTCTCGTCGAGCTCAGTACAGCTCTTGCAGACTTGCGGGCGGCTCCGAGAACGACGTTGCGGCGTCTTGCCTCATGCGCAGACGCCGCGATCGCGGTCCCCGTTCTGCGTCAATCTCCGGCGTTGTCTCCGCGGGATCTTATGGAGATCGCGGCGTCCAGCAGCGAGAGTCACCTCCTCGCCATTGCTGACAGGCGCGAGATCGAAAATGCGCTGACGGACGTGCTGTTGCAGCGCGGCAGCAGCAAGGTTTGTCTGGCGCTTATCGGAAATCCAGCCGCGGGATTCTCTGAAGTCGGCTATTCCATCTTGATCGGCAAGGCCGAGCAGGATGACGAGATCACCAAGGCTCTGGCGTTGAGGCCAGGCACACCGGACATGGTTATCCGAGCGCTGCTATCGGCATCTCCACGGGCAGCAACCGTCACGAACACCGACGCGCGTCCGTCCGCATTTTCAGGCGCAACCACGTCCTCCGAAATGCCGGTAACGGTGAACCGCCCTTGGGACGCAGAGTACGCCGCTGCGAGGCCGGAGATCGTGTCGCTGAACCGCGCCGGCAAGCTGAACGACTCGACCGTCAATCGGTTCGCGATCCGGAGCGAGACCGCCAATCTATACACCGCGCTGTCGGTGCTGTCCGGAGCACCCGTCGAGGTCGTGGAGCTCGTAATGGCGGAGTCCGATTGCGAAGGCTTGGTGATGGCGTGTCGGGCGTCGCGCCTGAATTGGCAGACGACGCTGGCCATCCTCAACAATCGCGGCCCGCGTCCTTCATTCGGCGAACGCGAACGAGCTCAGGAGTTGTTTGAAAAGCTTCATCTGTCGACCAGCCAATGGTCCGTTCGTTGGGGAGAAATCTCCGCGAGCGCCGACCACTGCACTGCGAAATCGAGAGCGCGACGATGAAATTCGATGGTCGCAAGGCATCTCGGGTGCGGATGGACCACAGGCAGGCCGTCAACCTGATGGGCTCCGACGGCACTTGGCGGCGAAGCTGCG
>NZ_JADPJJ010000166.1:0-2643 GCF_023073375.1 Bradyrhizobium sp. 197
CCAGGAGGGATCAGGGCCGACGGTCGCAGGGCTCGCTGCATCATGTTGATTCCCTTGTGAAACCAACGCGAGCCGGCGCCTGAACTTCATCAAAAGTGATGGTGTGGAACGGCCCTTCGAACCGGCATCAAAGGTGCCTAACGTGGTCGCGTAGAGAGGCGCCACAAAGGAAGGACCGTTCCATGGAGAAGATTATCACGGTGGGTTTGGATTTGGCCAAGTCGATCTTTCAAGTTCACGGCATCGCCGAAAACGGGAAAGTCTTGGTTCGTCGCACATTGCGGCGATCGCAGGTTCTGCCCTTCTTTCGGAGCCTTCCAGGTTGCTTGGTAGGTATGGAGGCCTGTGCGAGTGCCCATCACTGGGCACGCGAGATAGCGGCGCTGGGCCACGCTGTCCGCATGATGCCGCCAGCCTACGTGAAGCCTTACGTCAAACCAAACAAGACCGACGTGACGGATGCTGAAGCCATTTGTGAGGCGGTCACCCGCCCGACAATGCGGTTCGTACCGGTGAAAACTGCCGAACAACAAGCGGCCAGCATGATTTTGCGAACGCGAGAGCTGCTGATGAGGCAGCGCAGCCAGACTGCAAATGCCCTACGTGCTCATATGGCCGAATTGGGCATTATCGCCGGCACAGGCATGGCAAGCATCGCAAAACTCCTGGTGCTTCTCCGGGACGAAAAAGACAATAGGATCCCCGGCGCCGCCCGCTTTGCCCTGATCCTATTCGCTGAACAGATTGAGCTGCTTACAACCCGCATAGAGAAGCTCGACAGAGAGATTTTGGTTGCCGTCAGAAAGGACCCCGATGCAAGGCGTCTGATGAGCATTCCGGGTGTCGGTCCTCTCATCGCCGCTACCGTTCGGACATCGGTTTTGGATGCTCGCAATTTTGCGACTGCACGAGATTTTGCGGCTTGGACGGGGCTCACACCGAGGGCACAGTCGAGCGGCGGAAAAGAAAGGCTCGGCGCGATATCAAAGCGTGGAAATCGGCAACTACGGACGCTCTTGATCGTTGGTGCGACCTCTATCATCAAGCTTGCTAAACGAGGCTTGAAAGTCCCACTCTGGATTCGGACCATGCTGCAAAGACGGCCGGTCAAGGTCGTATCGGTGGCGCTCGCCAATAAGATTGCGCGCACGATCTGGGCCTTGCTGGTCAGAGGCGGCATCTATCAGGCGCCGGCCGCAATGCTGAAATCCTAATCTTAAGAGCTCTCCGGCGGAAGAAGAAAGCTGCCGAGGAGGCAAGGTGCAAATCTGGATGAACCCCGAATGACGTCATTCCCGGTAGCAATCAGACCGCCTGACTCACTGCGCTTCGAGCGCGAGAAATTGATTGGGCGATTGCTTCCGCGGATATCATCGTGGCCAGCGGCCAGGCGCCGCTTCACAGGCCGAACATATGACCGCACCGTCATCCCTTGTTCAACCAGAGAAAGATCTTGCAGCCCGGGCCGTTCCACATACGGAGTCAGAGCCCTTATTCCATGCCGAAACACAACGATGGGGACCGAATACCCCATCTCTTCCGTGAACCTTTTCCGCTTCATCTGTCCGTCCTTCGTCAGGTCGGACTTTAAACTCCAAATGGAGGAAATTCTCAGGGGCTGGTCAGCCGCGGCCTTGGCCACGCGCGCATAGGATTGCCGCAGCCTGACGCCGTGCCGTCTCGCCAGGCGGTTAAGCCCCAGGATCGCCGCATGCAGCAGCTTGGCGTAAGCTGATGGCTGCGCAGCGCGCCGGCCCCGTGCGCCACCCGCAGGCTCTCGGCCAGCAGCAGTTTCGGCTTGCCGCCGAGCCGCTTAGTTGCGGCAATGGCTCAGGTCCGAGCGCTCCTGCGGAAAAGCATGCTGGAAGAACTCTTCCGGTGAAGAACTGGAAATACGGATCATGGACCCAGCGCTCGCACACTCCCTCATTGGACGGCCCGTAGAAGTACTTGAGCAGCAGCAGCCCGATCGCGAAGGGGGTCTCGATACCGGGCCGGCCGTTGTCGCTGTAGAGCGGCGCGATCTCGCCCTCGATCCAGTCCCCACCTCGCGGGCGAGCAGAACCAGCTCGTGCTTCATGTTGATGATGTGATCCAGCCGCGCCGCCGGAACAGGTCGTTCGATCCCGTCGCCTTATGCTTCTTCGGCCGATCGTCCCGTCCAATGCGCAACAGAATCATGGTTCGCAGCGGAGGGGACCCTTGAGAGTTCTGTGAAGTCGCATGGCAGGCGCGAGCCGCGCGCTCTGTCGTGCGTACGACCTCATAAAAGCCGGATTGAACGAAGCTGCGGAGTTGTGGGCCCTGTGGGGATAGTGCCGCGGGTGCGGCTGCGGGGAAGGTGCGCGCGTGCTCGCCGCGCGTCGGCGAGCCATTCATGGCATGTGAGCGTCCCATTTCGGGCCAAGGGCGCGATCTAGCTGTGGAGCCTCAAGAGGTTGTCCTCGGTTAGATCGAGTCTGCTGATAGGCGTTTGAGATTTTATGCCCGCCTTTCCTTTCGCCGGTTCGCGGATGTTGAGAGGCCTGCTGGCTGCCGAGGGGTGCAAGATCGGCCGCCGGCATGTCAAAACGCTGATGCGGCGGATGGGGATAGAAGCGCTCTATCGCCGCCCCCGAACCACGAAGCCGGAGCCCGGCCACA
>NZ_JADPJJ010000024.1:0-205318 GCF_023073375.1 Bradyrhizobium sp. 197
CCCCACAATCGCATCCACGATGTGCTGCGGCGTCGCTCGCCCATGCACCCGCGCCGCGTGCGAGCGATCCGTAAGCCCTCCAGGCCCTTCCAGCTGATAACGATCCAACCATTTGTAACCGGTCTTGCGACTAATCTCGTAGCGTTCGCAAAGCTCCGTCATCGTCCACATTCCGCTTCGCTGATCCGCGATGAAGCTAACCCGTTGGTCCATTGCGCAGCTCTCTCGCCAAGGCATCGGCTGATCCTCCCAGCCGACAGAGAACTGTCACCCATCCATCCGGTCTACTTTGTTACCTATCTATCCGGTCTGGACAATTCTTCTTCCTTCTCCCCTTGCGGGAGAAGGTGGCGCGAAGCGCCGGATGAGGGGTCTCTATCCGCGCATTCAATGGTGAGAGGTTTGCTTCGCGGATAGAACCCCTTACCCGTCTCGCCGCTGCGCGGCGAGCCACCCTCTCCCACAAGGGGCGAGGGTGCACCGCTCGTGTCGCGCGAATCTACTACCTCCCCAGCTCGGTCGCCTTTGCCACGCGATCGAACCGCTCCAGCGTCATAATCGCGTCCGCGAATTTCTCCGCGCGCGCGTTCAGCACCGGGCGTGCCAGGGTCAAAAACTTCTGCTGCATCG
Source organism: Bradyrhizobium sp. 197 (assembly GCF_023073375.1). Classification (NCBI taxonomy): domain Bacteria; kingdom Pseudomonadati; phylum Pseudomonadota; class Alphaproteobacteria; order Hyphomicrobiales; family Nitrobacteraceae; genus Bradyrhizobium; species Bradyrhizobium sp. 197. The sequence continues at coordinate 631 of NZ_JADPJJ010000024.1, forward strand.
CCTGCGCGTCGGGGAAGGAGGTCGGCTCTCCCGACGGATCGGCGTAGAGCCGCTCATGCACGCCGTCGTCCGTCGTGATACTCACGCGCGCGCCAAAGGGGTGGGTGCGGCCGATTTCGAGCCGGTCGTCCTGCACCACGTCGAACTTGTCGGCGAGCGCGTCGATGGCGGCGTCCCCAAGGCGGGTGTAGTCGTCCCAGCCAAACGAGCCCTGGTCGAGCGCGAGCGCGCCGGTGAAGAACATCGAGAACTGGCCGCCGACGATCGAGCTGGGATGGCGCTTGGTCGCGGCGTCGCCGGTCAGCGTGATGCCGTTGCGGTGCAGGCCGATCTCCACGCGCTTGACCTGATCGGGCGTCAGATTGTGCTCGCGCCGCATCGCGATCAGCGCGTCGATCGCAGCATGGGTGTAGCGGCAGCTCGGGTAAGGTTTTACGCCGATCTTCATCGTCTCATAGGTCTTGCCGAGCTCGGCGACCGCCTTGTCGGGATGCGCATCGTCGGTGTAGCCGGCGAGCAGGCCATGCTTGCCCTCGACCGATTCCGTCGCGCCGACGAAATCGTTGCGCGCCAGCGTTGCTGCGATCACGCCGTTCATCGCGGCGGCGCCGACCTGATAGCGCTTGTTCCAGGCGCCATTGACCAGAAATTGCAGCGAGCCCGCGGCCTGGCTGCCGGCGACGCCGAAAGCGGCGATGAGCTGTTGCTCGGAGAGGCCGAACAGCTTGCCGGCGGCCGCCGCTGCGCCATAGGTGCCGGCGGTGGCGGTGGGGTGAAAGCCGCGCGCATAATGCGAGGTCGGGTCGAGCGCGTTGCCGAGCCGGCAGCAGACTTCATAGCCCGCAACGATCGCGGTCAGCACGTCGCGCCCGGAGGCGCCGACCATCTCGCCGATGGCGAAGGCGGCCGGAACCACCGGCGCGCTCGGATGCAGCGAGGAATCGGCGTGGGTGTCGTCGAAGTCGAGGGAATGGCCGAGTGCGCCGTTGAGCAGCGCCGCGACCGCCGGCGTCCAGGTCTTGCTGTCGCCGAACACGGTGGAGCCGCCGTTGGTGTCGAGCGCGAGCGCCTCCAGCATCTTCAGGATCGAGGGGGTCGATTCCGCTTCGCTGCGGGCCCGGATCGCGCTGCCGAGGAAGTCCAGTATCAGCACTTTTGCCCGATCCAGCACTTCCGCCGGAATATCCCCGTATTTCAGGCTGGCGACATAGGCGGCGAGCGTTGCGGTTTCGTGGGCCATCGTGTTTCCTCGTTTTGGCGCGCAAGTTAAGCGGGCTGATTTGGCCTTTCAAGCGGCCTCGGGACCGCGGGCATCAGCTATGCTTTTGGCTGGCTTTATGAGAGTTGGACCGGGATACTCGACGATGGCATTCGCAGGAGAGCTGTTCGACCGGGTCTGGTCGCGAAAGACCCAATTGGGGCTGGCGGTCCGGGTCACGGTGGCGGCCACCGGCGCCTACGCGCTCGCCACCGCGCTGCATCTTTTGTTGCCGCTCTGGGCCGTCCTCACTTCCATCATCGTGACCCAGATGAGCGTCGGGCGCTCGCTGAAGGCGACACGCGACTACATGCTCGGCACCATCGGCGGCGCGATCTATGGCGGCGCCATCGCGATCCTGATCCCCTATTCCGGCGAACTGGGCCTGCTGGGTCTTCTGGTGCTGGCCGTGGCGCCGCTTGCCTTTGTCGCATCGATCTATCCGAATCTAAGCTCTGCAACGGTGACCGCCGTGATCGTGCTCGTGCTTCCGTCGATGCATCATGCCGATCCCATGGCCTCGGCGATTGATCGCGTCAGCGAAGTTTCGGTCGGTGCGGTGACGGGGCTGCTCGTCTCATTCCTGGTGCTGCCATCGCGCGCGGTGCGGCAAATCCGCGCTAGCGCGGCGAAGCTGCTCGAATTGATCGCAGAAGCCTTCAGCGAATTGCTCGCAGGCCTGACGCGCGGCCGGGACAATGACGCGCTGCATCGGATTCAAGACGGTATCGGCGCCGCAATGGTCGGCATGAATACCATTGGCGCCGAAGCTGAGCGCGAGCGCTCTGCGCGATTGTCGAGCGGGCCGGACACCGGCCCGTTGTTGCGCACGATCTTGCGGCTGCGCCATGACGTCGTGATGATCGGCCGCTCGACCGTGGTGCCGTTGCCGGTCGAGGTGCAGACACGGCTTGCCGCGCCGCTGACGGAAGTCTCGACCGTGATCGCACGCTTCCTGCGTTCGGCCGCCGCGGCCTTGCGCGAAGGCGCCGGCGCCCCGCCGATCCATCCCGTCCACGTCGCGCTTCAGCATTATGCCGAAGCGGTCGCCGCTGTGCGCCGGGACGGCCTGATCCGGGGCCAGCCGAGCGACACCGCGGAGCGCTTCTTCGCGCTGGGCTTTTCGCTGGAGCAGATGCACCAGAATCTCTGCGATCTCGATCGCGTCGTCGGCGAATGGTCGGAGGCGGCGGCCGACAAGCCCGCGCGTGCGGCGGAGTGAGCTACCGCCGCGTCAGGCCCTCGCCCTGCATGCACCAGAGCAGGAGGTCGATGCGAGTTTGACCGCGAGATCAAATTCCGCGACGAGCTTCAGCGTCGTCGGTAGCGCCAGATAGCTGAACGGACTGCGGAAAGAGTAGAAGAGATCGACGGACAGGGTCATCGCGCCGGCTCGGCGATGCGTCCCATCATGCTGCGGGCCACAAGCTTGTGGAACGGCGTGATCAGGGTGAGATAGGCACGGCCGAGCAGATTGTTGGTCCGCACCAGCGTGGTCAATGTCACCCCCTGGCCCGCGGCATCGCCGGCCACGTCGACGACGATGCGGAAGTCGAGATGAGAGTCGTCAAAACCCGCGACGAGCCGATCCGGGGTTTCGCTGAGGACCGGAAACAGGCCGATCAGGCCGCCTGGCGCCGGCGCGCCTTCGCCTGATGTCTTGAGTCCGAACGGAGCCACCAGGACGTTGCGCAGGCGCACGAGGGCATCGATCCAGCGCGGTCCGTGCAGCACCATCCTGGTGCAGGCCTCGCGGGCGTCGAGCTGTTGTTTGCCGGTCGCGACGCGAAAGGCGTCGATGAACTGCGCGCCGGCCAGCAGCCGGCCGGCATCGACATTGGGGGTGACTTCGCGGACAGTCCCGATCATTCCGCCAATTTGCGCGTCAACATCCGAAAGCGCAAGATCAGAAGCCCGGCATAGACGAACGATCCGATCGACAGTCCGATCCAGACACCGACGGCGCCGAAATCGGCGTGGAAGGCGAGCCACCAGGCGATCGGAAAGCCGACGCACCAATATCCGATCGCGGCGAATACCAGCGTCATCCTGGTGTCATTGATGCCGCGCAGCGCGCCGCCCATGATGGTCTGGATTGCATCGGCGATGAAGAAGGTCGCGCCGACCAGGAGCAGCGTCGCGGTCAGCTCGACGGTCGCCATGCTCGCCTCGCCGCTCCCGAAGAACAGCCGTGCGAGCTGATAGCGGCCGAGGATGATCGCGACGGTCAGGGCCGAGACGAACGCGATCCCGATCACCGCTGCGACGACTCCTGCGCGCTTCACCGCGAGCGGCTCACCGCGGCCGAAGGCGTGGCCCACCCTCACCGTGGCCGCCATGCCGATGCCGAGCGGGACCATGAACAGCACGGCGGTGACCTGGAGCGCGATCTGATGCGCCGCGAGCGCGGTCGTCGAGATCAATCCCATCAGCAGGGCCGCCGACGAAAACAGGCCATATTCCAGCAGCAGCGAGAACGAGATCGGGGCGCCGATCGCGATGAGCCGGCGCATCAGGGGCCAGTCGATCCGCCAGAGATGAGCGAGCAGACGATAGTCCGCGAACGGCTTGCGCAGCCCCGCAATGGCGAGCGTAGCGACGAAAGTGCCGAGATTGACCAGGGTGGTCGCAAGCCCCGCGCCGAACAGGCCGAGCTCCGGCAGGCCGAACAGGCCATGGATCAGGCAATAGACCAGCCCGGCATTGATGGGGATGGCCGCGAGCGTGATCCATAGCGGCGCCTGCGGCCGGTTCACCGCGCTCATCATGCTGCGCAGCGCGATGAAGCCCAGCGCCGGCGCGATGCCCCAGGCCAGCCCGTTCAGATAGCGCTGCGCGAGCGCGGCCGAGTGCGGCGCCTGTCCGAGCGCGATCAGGATGTGCTCGCCATAGAGCGGCGAGGCCATCATCGGCAGCGAGATCAGGAGCGCGACCCACAGGCCGACGCGCAGGGAGCGGCGGATGCGCCTGACATCGCCGGCGCCGAAGGCCTGCGCGACCAGCGGCGAAACCGCTGCCATCAAACCGAGCCCGAAGGTGAAGCTGACGAAATAGACCGTATGAGCCAGCGCCGCCGCGGCGACCGCGGCCTCGCCGAGCCGCCCGATCAGCGCGAGATCGGTGGTGATCATCGCGATCTGCCCGAGCTGTGTCAGCATCATCGGCACGGCCAGTCGCAGCGTCTCGACGAACTCGTCGGCGAGAGGATCTGGCGGCACGCCGGCTTGCGGCTGCGAACGGGGCTGGACGGTGTCGAGCATGGCTATCCAATAGCATCGCAGGGCGACGAAAACATGGCCTCACTCTCGTGTCCCGGACGCGCGGAGCGCGAGCCGGGACCCAGAATCACGAGCGCTGTCTTTGCGGTATGGGCCCCGGCTCAGCAGCGCATCACTCGCGTGCTGCGCTGCGTCCGGGGCACGAGACCATCTCAATCCAGAAGTGGAAGCCGCCTCAGTCCTTCCGCTCGGGCACGCGCTTGATCTTCGCGCCGAGCGCATTCAGCCGTTCGTCGATGCGCTCGTAGCCGCGCTCGATCTGGTCGGCGTTGTCGATCGTGGAGGTGCCCTCGGCGCAGACCGCCGCCAGCAGCATGGCCATGCCGGCGCGGATGTCGGGTGAGGTCATCGTCGCGCCGTGCAGCCGGCTGGGTCCTGCGATGATGGCGCGGTGCGGGTCGCACAATACGATGCGCGCGCCCATCGCGATCAGCTTGTCGACGAAGAACATCCGCGATTCGAACATCTTCTCGAACATCAGGATCACGCCCTCGCATTGCGTGGCGGTGACGATCGCGATTGACATCAGATCGGCCGGGAAAGCCGGCCAGGGCTGGTCCTCCAGCTTCGGCACGTGGCCGCCAAAATCGTCCTGGATCTTCAGCGTCTGGTTCGAGGGTACGATGAGATCGTCGCCTTCAATGCGGCAGACGATGCCGAGCCGTTCGAAGCCCATGCGGATCGAGCGCAGATGCTCGACGCCGGCGCGCACGATGCGAAGCGGTGAGCGCGTCACGGCGGCAAGCCCGATCAGCGAGCCGACCTCGATATGGTCCGGCTGGATCCGGTAGGTCGCACCGCCCAGCGTCGCCGGACCGTGCACGATCATGGTGTTGGTGCCGATGCCTTCGATCTTCGCGCCGAGCGCGACCAGGAAGTTGGCGAGGTCCTGCACATGCGGCTCGGACGCGGCGTTGCGCAAATAGGTGACGCCGTTGGCGGCGACCGCCGCGACCAGCGCATTCTCGGTCGCGGTGACGCTGGGCTCGTCCAAAAACACGTCCGCGCCGGCCAGCCTTGCCGCGCGGAATTCGAGCCGGTCGGTTGCGGTGACTTTGGCCCCCAACTGCTCCAGCGCCAGCACATGTGTGTCGAGCCGGCGGCGGCCGATGACGTCGCCGCCGGGCGGCGGCAGCATGACTTCGCCGCAGCGGGCGAGCAGCGGGCCCGCGAGCAGGATCGAGGCGCGGATGCGGACGCACAATTCGGGATCGAGATCGGCGGCGCGGATGCTCTTGGCGTGAATATGAAGCGTATTGCGGGCCGTCCATTCCGCGGCAGCGCCGACCGAGCGGATCAGCTCGACCAGCGTCTCGGTGTCGCGAATCCGCGGCACGTTTTCCAGCGTCACCGGATGCTCGGTGAGCAGGGCGGCCGCGATGATCGGCAGGGCCGCATTCTTGTTGCCGGACGGCTCGATCGAGCCCGAGAGCCGCTGACCGCCCTCGACGATGTACTGGATGGGCGCCACTGAGGTCTCACTGTTCTGTTGGGTGGGGCGAGTGGGTTTCGAGGCAGAAACTACAGAGAATTGAGCGGGGGAGCAATTCGGGCTCGATGGCTATCACGAACGAGGTGCGCTCCCTCTCCCGCTTGCGGGGGAGGGCTGGGGAGGGGGTGTCTCCGCGGTGGGATTGTCGAAATCTACGGAGAATATCCCTGCGAGGAGAAAGCCCTCACCCGCCGCGCTCGGGACGATGCTTCGCATCGCCCGTCGCGCGCCGACCTCTCCCGCAAGCGGGAGAGGTGCAGCGAGGTCGGGGCTAGATATCGATCGTCGCGCTCAGCGAATGTTCCTGGATGAAGTCGCGGCGCGGCTCGACCACGTCGCCCATCAGCTTGGTGAAGATGTCGTCGGCCTCGTCGACCTCCTTGACCTTCACCTGGAGCAGCGAGCGTGCATCGATGTTGAGCGTCGTCTCCCAGAGCTGCTCCGGGTTCATCTCGCCCAGACCTTTGTAGCGCTGCAGCGTGACGCCCTTGCGGCCGGCGTCGGTGACGGCTTCGAACAGATCGACCGGGCCGTAGACCATATGCTCCACGTCCTTGCGCCGCAGCTTGCCGGGGCGGACATAAACGTCCTCGAGCTTCACCGTGTACTCGTCCAGCTTTCGCGCTTCGACCGAGCCGAGGAAGGCGTCGTCGATGACGGCGGCTTCCTTGACGCCGCGCACCGTACGCTCGAATTGGAAACCATGGCCTTCCACGTATTGACCGACCCAGCCGCGTTCGACCTCGTCGGCGAGAGTGTCGAGGCGGGCGGCGATGTATTGCGCGGCCGCGGCGGCTTTCTCCGGATCGCCGTAGATCGCCTTGTTGAGCACGCCGGTGATGGCGGCCTGCTCGATCACCTTGCGATTGTAGCGGGTGTGCAGGCTGCGCAGGATGCCGCGGACGGCGCGGGCGTCGTCGACCAGCGAACGCAGGTCGCGGCCGGTACGATCGCCGCCGGTACCGGGAATATAGACGCAATCGTCCAGCCCGGTATCGATCAGATAATCTTCCAGCGCGCGCTCATCCTTCAGATACTGCTCGGACTTGCCGCGGTTGACCTTATAGAGCGGCGGCTGGGCGATATAGAGATAGCCGCCGTCGATGATGTCGCGCATCTGACGGTAGAAGAAAGTGAGCAGCAGCGTGCGGATGTGGGCGCCGTCGACGTCGGCGTCCGTCATCACGATGATCTTGTGATAGCGCAGCTTCTCGATCGAGAATTCGTCGCTGATGCCGGTGCCGAGCGCGGTGATGAGCGTGCCGATCTGCTCGCTGCCTAGCATCTTGTCGGGACGCACGCGTTCGACGTTGAGGATCTTGCCGCGCAGCGGCAGCACCGCCTGGAATTCGCGGTTGCGGCCCTGCTTGGCGCTGCCGCCGGCCGAGTCGCCCTCGACGATGAAGAGCTCGGACTTGGCCGGGTCCTTTTCCTGGCAGTCGGCGAGCTTGCCGGGCAGCGAGGAGACCGAGAGCGGGCTCTTGCGCGTCAGCTCGCGCGCCTTTCGCGCGGCTTCGCGGGCCGCGGCCGCCTGGATCACCTTGCCGACGATCATCTTGGCTTCGGAAGGGTGCTCCTCGAACCAGGCCTGGAGCGCCTCGTTGAGCACGTTCTCGACCACGGGGCGCACTTCCGAGGACACCAGCTTGTCCTTGGTCTGCGACGAAAATTTCGGGTCCGGCACCTTCACGGAGAGAACGGCGGTGAGGCCTTCGCGGCAGTCGTCGCCGGTGAGCGCGATCTTTTCCTTTTTCGCGTTGGCATCGGCATAGCCGTTGACCTGGCGCGTCAGCGCGCCGCGGAAGCCGGCGAGATGGGTGCCGCCGTCGCGCTGCGGGATGTTGTTGGTGAAGCACAGCACGTTCTCGTGGTAGCTGTCGTTCCACCACAACGCGGCCTCGACGCCGATGCCGTTGGCTTCCGCGCGCACCATGATCGGCGCCGGCACGATCGCCTTCTTGTTGCGGTCGAGATATTTGACGAATTCCTCGACGCCGCCGGAATAGTGCATCTCCTCGCGCTTCTCGACCGCGTGACGCATGTCGGAGAGTGCGATGTTGACGCCGGAATTGAGGAAGGCGAGCTCGCGCAGCCGGTGCTCCAGCGTGGCGAAATCATATTCGATGTTCTTGAAGGTTTCGGTCGAGGCCTGGAACGTCACCTCGGTGCCGCGCCTGCCGGGCGCGTCGCCGACGGCCTTGAGCGGTGCAACGGCGTCGCCATGGGCGAACTCGATGTAGTGCTCCTTGTTGTCGCGCCAGATGCGCAAGCCGAGCTTGCTCGACAGCGCGTTGACGACGGAAACGCCGACGCCGTGCAGGCCGCCGGAAACCTTGTAGGAGTTCTGGTCGAACTTTCCGCCGGCATGCAGCTGGGTCATGATGACCTCGGCCGCCGAGATGCCTTCGCCCTTGTGGATGTCGACGGGAATACCGCGACCGTCGTCGCGCACGGTGACGGAATTGTCGGCATTGAGCACGACATCGACGCGCGTGGCGTGGCCCGCGAGCGCCTCGTCGATCGCATTGTCGACGACCTCGTAGACCATGTGATGTAGGCCCGAGCCGTCATCGGTATCGCCGATATACATGCCCGGACGCTTGCGGACGGCATCGAGACCCTTGAGCACGCGGATCGATTCCGCCCCGTAATCGCTCGGATTTGAGGGTTCGTTTTCGGCAGGCGTCTGCCGAGCAGGTTCTGTCATGAGAGGCCTTCGAGATGTCGTCCGAATCAGCGGCGCAAAAGGCGCTGATATGCGGGCTATTTGTGCCACGAAAGACGGATTGCGCCTAGCGCAAAGTATCTCCCGGCAAGTCCTTGATCAGATAGGATTTTTTGGCCGGTTTTCAAGGCTTTCGAAGGCCGATTCCAGGCGCTGGAAAAAGCGCGATTCGAGAAGCAGTTTCGGGCCGTGGAAGACGTGGATTTTGCGGGGACGAGGGGCGTTCCGAGGCGCTTGGAACGCCCCGGAACGGCCTTGCAGGCTCAATACATCTGAAGCGGCAGCACGTCTCCGCTTGGCCCCACCAGGAGGCCCCAGGCATCGCCGGCGGCCACGGTGAGGGTCTCGGTCCGGGCAGGGCGTCCCGCCAGACGCAGCGCGTACTGGTACTTGCCGGGCGGCAGATCGAGCATCGGGCCTTTCGGCGACTGCGGGCCGCCGGCGCCGGCCGCGATCTTCACGGTTTGATTGTTGATCGTCAGCGATGCCTCCGTCGGCCCCATATTGCCGAGCATCAGCCTGGCCTGTCCGGCTTTCGGCATGATGTCGGCCTTGGCCGCGGCCTGTGGATTCCGCTGCACCAGGCTGACAATTGTCTCGTCCCTGGCGCGGCCAAGCTTCAGCACGGCCGGCCCCTCCGGCGAGGTGAACGCGAGCTCCGCCCGCTCGGCGGTCACGGTCGCACCGTCGGCCTTTTCCTGCCAGCCGCGCTTGGCCAGCTCCGTGCGATAGAACGCGAGGACGTCGCCAAGCGCGGCGGGGATGCTGGCTTCGAGCTCGGTCCGGAACGACTGATCGCTGCCGGAGAATTTCGTGGAGCTAACGCCGGTGGAGCTGTGCTGCGTGGGTACCGGCAGGGCGGAATCGGGATCGAGCGTGAGCGGCTCGGTCGGCTTGGCTTGCACCGACGCGACCTGTCCCGGCTTGGCCTGGGCGGGCTTCGCTGCAGCCATCACCAGGCCCGATCCGTTGGCGCTGACATTCACCTTCGGCCCCATCTGCATCACGGTCATCGAGATCGATTTGCCACCCTTTGCGAACTCCAATACCGCCATGTTCGGCTGGTTGATGACGGACGGCTGCTCCTTCCAGCCTGCTGATTTCAGCAGCGCCCGGTAAAACGTGGCGAGCGCCTTCACGCTCGACGTGGAAGAGAATTCGAGCCGGCCGGCGTCGCCTTCGAACGTCACGCCCTCGGCGGTTTCAGGCAGCGGCACCGGCGTCTTGCTGTCAGCCAGTGCATTCAGCGGCGCGTCTGACAGCGCGGCCGCCTGCAACTTGCGTCTTGCGTCGTCGGCGGTGATGAGCTGCTTGGCCGCACCTAACGCATCCCCAAGGAACTTCTCGTCGGCCTTCTTCTTCGCCTGGGCACGGGCGGCAAGTGCGGATTCCTTCACCTGCGCGGTCAGGCTGACCATGGTGAAATCGTATTTGCGGCCAAGCCGCAGCAGGCCGGTTTCCTCAGCCGAAGAGATCCTGATCGCGACCTCGTCGCCGGGCGCGCGCGGCGCGCTGCCGTCCTCCTGCCAGCCGCGCGCGGCGAGTTCGCGATGATAGAAAGCGAGCACGGCGGGCAGCTCGGCCATCGCGGCGGCTGACATTTCGCGCTTGTCGGAGCTTGCGCTGCCGAGGCCCTTGGCCGTCTTGGTCGGGCTCGGTCGCGGCAGGCCGGCCAGATCGCTATCCGCTTTGAGCTCGCTGGGTAGCGCAAAGGGCGCGAGCCGGATATCGACATTGGTGCGGCCATCGTCGCGGCGCGTCAGCGTCAGCATCACGGGCTTCTGCTGATAAAAGCCGGTCTCCTTGCTATCGGCGTGCGCGTAGAACGCGCGCAGGCCGTTGGGAGCGGTTTCATCCAGGCTGGTCGTCCAGCGCGCAGCGGTTTCCGGCGTGAGCTTCCACCAACCGATCGCAGCCATCTGGCTGCTGTAGAAGTCCGACGTTGCATCGAGCGGCGTCGGCGCGATGCAGTCGAGATAGGGCCGCGTCCCGTCAAACACGATGTCGCTTGCGCCTTCCGGAAATGGCACGTTCCCGTAGATCCGGTCGGTCGTGTAGTAAACCACGGACTGGTCGGGCCGGCCGAGCGCCTGCGTGAAATGAACGAAAAGGCCCTGCCGACCCTTCTTGAACTTCAGCAGGCTGCTTTTCTCCTCCAGCGGCATCACATAGGGCACCCAGCCGTTGGCGCTCAGGAGTTTTTGGACCGCGGGCAGCGTCGCCGCCTGCGGCGTCGGCATGCGATACTCGACGCGATAGGGATCGGGGCGCGAGGTGTCTTCCACCGCGCCCTCGAGCTGCGGCAGCGCGTGGACGTCGATGATGCCCTCGTCGGCGCCGGCCGCGATCGAGCAACTCGCCATCAGGAAGAGACCGCATGCAAGCAGCTGCCATCGTGCCGGGACTTGCGTCCCGCGCGGGATCATCGACATGGTTACGTCTCCAGGATGCCGCGCGGCGCTTTGGCGCGTGCGATTGCAACGGCTGCGCCACCGTCGGCGCGGTCTCAGACCAGAAGTCGCGTCGGGAAGCGGGCAGGTTCAAAGATCTCGGAGGTCTCAATAGAGCTGGAGCGGCGACCATGCCTCGCCGTCGCGCCCGACGGTGAGCTCCCAGGCGTCGCCGGCCGCGACGGTCGGTGCGGGCAGCTTGGCACCGGGATCCGGCGTGAGGTCGGCCGAGAACAGCGGCGACAGATGCGGCATCCAGGCGCCGGCGCTTGCCGCGAGCATGCACGTCGCGAGCAAGACGAGGCCGCACGCAAACGCCCGCCATCGTGCCGGGGCTTGCACCCCGGACCTTACCGTCCGCATCTCATTCTCCAGGAATGCCGCGCGCATCAGTGTCATCGCGCGATGGCAGCGCTGCGACACTATCGGCGCGGCCTCAGACAGCTAGTCGTTGACGGGACCACGCGGGTTCAATGCGGCGGCTCACCGGCGCGCGCTGACTTGTCCGCTCTCGACGTCAAAGATCTCGCCCCCGGTGCCGATCTCGGCGAAGGCGGCCGGATCTGCGCCGGTCAGCCACACCTGCGCGCCGAGCTTGCGCAGCTCGTCGAACAGCGCCGCGCGCCTGCTGGGATCGAGATGCGCGACGACCTCGTCGAGCAGCAGCAGCGGCACGATGCCGGTCATCTCGGCGACTAGGCTCGCATGCGCCAGCACCAATCCGATCAGCAACGCCTTCTGCTCGCCGGTCGAGGCATCGCGCGCCGGCATGCTTTTCGGCGCGTAGATCACCTGGAGATCGGTGAGATGCGGACCGTCCGTGGTGCGGCCGGCGATGGCGTCACGCGGACGGTTGTCGCGCAGGATCTGGCGGTAGCGGTCCTCGACCGACGTCGCCGTCTCGTTCAGCAGCGCGTTCTCCATCCAGCCGTCGAGCCCGATTTGCGCCGAGGGGAAGGCGGAGGTCTGCGCGCGTGCATTCAGCATGCCGGTGAGACGTGCCGCAGTCTGGCCGCGGGTTGCGGCGACGGCGACCGCAAGCTCCGCGGTCTCGCGCTCGATCGCGTCACACCAATGGTCGTCGTAATTGCGCGTCTCGAGCAGGCGGTTGCGCGAGCGCAGCGAGCGGTCCAGCGCCGAGATGCGGCTGGAATGGTCGCTGTCGATGGCAAGCACGAGGCGGTCGAAGAAGCGCCGGCGCTCGGACGCCGCACCCATGAACAGCCCGTCCATCGCCGGCGTCAGCCACACCATACGGATATGGTCGCCGAAGGACGCCGCCGAATTGACCGGTTCGCGGTCGATGCGGCAGCGCCGGCTGACCGGGCTGTCGGCGCGCGGCGGATCGATGCCGGTGCCGAGCGTGGCGAGGCCCAGCGCGCCCTCGACCTGTGCAGATACCGCCCAGGAACCGTCGCCCTGGTTGTCGGCAACGTCGTCCAGGGTCGCACGCCGCAAGCCGCGTCCCGGCGACAGGAACGAGATCGCCTCGATGCAATTGGTCTTGCCCGCCCCGTTCGGCCCGACCAGCGCCACCATGTCAGCCGTCGCCTCGAGCCCCGCCGCCCGGTAATTGCGAAAATGCGTCAGCGTCAGGCGATGAATGCGGGAGGGGGTCATGATTTGCGGGCACACTCTGATCCCTCCCCCCTTGTGGGGGAGGGTGGCGCCTCACGAAGTGAGGCGACGGGTGAGGGCCGCCCGGCGAGCTTTGCAAGGATATCCTCCTGCACCGCCACAGGTCGCTGCAACACATCGTTGTTCCAGTAGCGCGCCGTCTGAAATCCTTCGGCCGCAAGCATGGCCTCACGGGCAGCGTCGCCTTGTGATTCTACGTGCTGGCTGCCGTCGATCTCGATCACAAGGCATTTCTCGAAGCAGACAAAGTCGAGAATGTAGTTTTTGAACGGGACTTGCCGACGAAACTTGAAGGCGGACAGCCGGCGTTCTCTGAGCAGCCGCCACATCGCAGCTTCCGCATCAGTCGGCTCATGCCGCATGTTCTTCGCAAAATGGCGGAGATGTTTGGGGACTGGCCGATGGGACGGCTCTTGCGGCACTAACCCCTCACCCTATCGAGCTTGCGTCGACCAGCGGAGTAGCCCTCTCCCACAAGGGGAGAGGGCGCAGCAATGCGCATCGCGCTTGCTTCCAAAAGCAGGGTGCGCGTGGCGTAGAGCCACGTCCCTCACACCCGCATCGGCATCAGCACATACAGCGCGCTCTTGTCGTCGCGGTCCTGCACCAGCGTCGGCGAGCCGGGGTCCGCGAGCCGGAGCGTTGCGACGTCGCCTTCGATCTGGGCTGCGATGTCGAGCAGATAGCGGGAGTTGAAGCCGATATCGAGAGCGTCGGAGGCGTATTCGACTTCGAGCTCTTCGGTCGCGCTGCCGGAATCCGGGTTGGTCACCGACAGCACCAGCTTGCCCGGCGACAGCGACAGTTTCACGGCCCGCCCGCGCTCGCTGGAGATGGTGGAAACGCGGTCGACCGCGTTCTCAAAATCCTTCTTGTCGACGACGAGTTCCTTGTCGTTACCCTGCGGGATGACGCGGCTGTAGTCGGGGAAGGTGCCGTCGATCAGCTTCGAGGTCAGCACCACATTGCCGATGGTAAAGCGGATCTTTGCCTGCGACAGCTCGATCGTGACCTCGGCCTCGTTGTCCTCGATCAGGCGCTGCACCTCGCTGACCGTCTTGCGCGGAACGATCACGCCGGGCATGCCGTCGGCGCCCTTGGGCTGGACCAGGTCGAGCTGGGCGAGGCGGTGGCCGTCGGTGGCGACGCCGCGCAGGGTCGCGGCATTGGCGGAGCCTGCGGCATGCAGATAGATGCCGTTGAGGTAGTAGCGCGTCTCCTCGGTGGAGATCGCGAACTGGGTACGGTCGATCAGCCGCTTGACGTCCTTGGCGGCGAGCGAGAACGAATGCGACATGTCGCCGGCGGCCAGATCCGGAAAATCATTCTCCGGCAGCGTCTGCAGCGTGAAACGGGAGCGGCCGGCGCGGATCGCCAGCACGGCGCGGTCGCCGTCGGCTTCGAGCACGATCTGCGAACCATCGGGCAGCTTGCGCACGATGTCGTAGAACATGTGCGCTGGCACGGTGGTGGACCCTGCGGTCGCGGTTTCCGCCGCGAGCGTTTCCGTCACCTCGAGGTCGAGGTCGGTCGCCTTCAGCGACAATTTCGCGTTCTCGGCCCGGACCAGCACGTTGCCGAGGATTGGAATCGTGTTGCGGCGCTCGACCACGCGGTGGACATGGCCCAGCGACTTCAGGAGTTGCGCGCGTTCGACCGTAACCTTCATTGCACTACTCGCCCGATCCCCAAGGAAACACAAATTTGGAAAAGCCGGGCGGCGGGACGCGCGCCACGGTACCGAAGACCCCCAAAGCCGGATCATCCAGTCGATATGACCAAAGCCTTCAGGGTCGCGCAAGGTGGCGCGTAAAGTCATCCGTTTCAAGGGATCGCGGGATGGTTCCCCACGATTTACCGGCAAAAACACACCCGCCGCCCAGGCATGGCCGGGGCGGCGGGGGAAAGGGGAAAAACCTGGGCGTTTATTCCTGAAGCTGACGCTTCAGCGATTCGACCTCGTCCGACAGCGCCGTGTCCTTGGAAACCAGGGCTTCGATCTTGCGAACGGCGTGCAGCACCGTGGTGTGGTCGCGCCCACCGAAGCGGCGGCCGATTTCCGGCAGCGAGCGCAGGGTCAGCGTCTTGGCGAGGTACATCGCCACCTGGCGCGGACGGACCACGTTGGCGGTCCGGCGCGAGGACAGCAGGTCGGAGCGGCTGACATTATACTGCCGCGCCACCACACGCTGGATGTCCTCGATCTTGATGCGCTTCGGCTCCTGCGGCCGGATCAGGTCGCGTACCTCGTGCTCGGCCATTTCCAGCGTCACCGGCCGGTTGTTGAGCTTCGAGTGCGCGAGCAGGCGGTTGATCGCGCCTTCGAGATCCCTGCCGTTATGGGTGATGGCGCGGGCCAGATAGGTCAGAACCTCCTCCGGCACCTCGAACGTCGCGTGATGGGCGCGGGCCGCCGCGACGCGCGACTTGAGAATGCCATGCCGCAGCTCCTCGCCGAGCGAGGCCATCTCGACCACGAGGCCGCCGGCTAGCCGCGAGCGCACGCGATCGTCGAGGCTTTCGAGATCGGACGGCGGACGGTCGGCCGCGATCACGACCTGGCGGCCGGCATCGATCAGCGCGTTCAGGGTGTGACAGAACTCGGCCTGGGTCGACTTGCCCTGCAGGAACTGGAGATCGTCGATCACGAGCACGTCGATGCCGCGCAGCGCTTCCTTGAAGGCGAGTGCCGTCTGCGTCTTCAGCGCGGCGACGAAGCCGTACATGAATTTTTCCGCGGTCAGGTAAAGCACCTTGCGCTCGTTGCCGGAATTTCCGGCCCAGGTCACCGCCTGCAAGAGATGCGTCTTGCCGAGTCCAACACCCGCATGGATGTAGAGCGGATTGAACATGACGGGATCGCCGCGGCGACCCTCCGCGACTTGACGCGCAGCGGCATGCGCCAGCGTGTTGGAGCGGCCGACGACGAAGCTTGCGAAGGTCAGGCGCGGATCGAGCGGCGAGCCGCCGAGCGCATCGTGATTGGCCGAGACCGGCGCGGTCGCGGTCGAGCGCAGCTCCGGCGCAGGCGAGCGGCGCGCTTCGACGGGCGCGGGCACTTCCTTCTGCTGAACGACCGGACGCACGGCCGAACGCACGGTGAGATCGATACGATGCACTTCCGGCATCTCGGCCTGCCAACACGACAGCACGCGCTCGGCGTAATGCGCCTGAATCCAGCTCTTCAGGAAGCGCGTGGGGACCGAGAGCCGCACGCTCTCCTCCTGCACACCTTCCAGATCCATGCGAGCAAACCAGCTCGTATAGACGTCTTCGCCTACGTTCGTGCGCAGCCGGCTCTTCACGCGTGACCAGCGATCCTGTTCCGATGGGTTCATCGTTAAAAAACTTCTCTTGAGAGATAAGGTTGCGTTGTGAACGCCAAGCGGGGTTCCCCGTCATGGCGCGACCTCAAGCGATTCCATCGTCGGGCACAGCTCGACCGTTCGGCGCGAACGCCGCGAGGTCAGATCAGCGATGTCGGAGATGGAGAGTTCGCGAGGTCAGCGCGTACTCGGCGCGCCCTCACACGAGGGGGGCTGAACGCAGGACGGATCGGAGACGGCATCGTCGAGCGATGGAATCTGTGTCAACACCGCGTTGAATCCGTAGGACATGATACCTCCCCGTCCTGCCGCGATCGCTCACGGCAAGGTCCTGCCTGAAAAACAACCGCATCTGAATTGCTCCAGCCGCGGATGCGCCCGTCTGTACTCGTCGTCCGCTCGGCTTCGCCATCCTGCGTGTCGGAGTAGCCTCGAGATGTCTCTCATTTTGCGCTGGGCGCGAGCGGGAAGATCCCGCTTGGAGACATTCAGACAAAGAACTACCTTTCCCATATTGCTATGGGTTTCGAACCGACAATCGCTGGGTTAAGCGTCGCTTACGTGCACATCGCCGCCGATTTGCACGCTCGCCCCGTTTCCGATACCGCGCTGGTCTCAAGATCGTGGGCGCCGCTGACGCCTTAAGGAATACACTATGCCGAAGGACTCGCAACGAAATTGATTCACACTTGAGGCGCCAAAAAACTTGATCTGCGTTAACGCCGCGCGCGACTTGTGCACAGGCTTCAGACCAAGGTTTTGGATTCGTGCACAGAATCGAAAGAGCCGCGCCTTGTGTGACAATTCTCCGCCACTGCCAAAAATTCTTTACAAAAGCGTCACGCGGCGAGACGCGCGGGCGATTTTTCCAAATGCTTGGCGTCACTATGTCGATAAGTGATTAGCGAGACACCGTTTTTTGAGTCTCGTTTCACAGGGTAACTCCATCGCCTGGCGCGATCCGGTGAAACTACGGTGTGAAGAACGCGCAGGCGCAGGAATTCAACTTGAGCCCGCCTCGCAAGGGCTTTTTGCACCGCGGTGAAAAGTTTCCCCTGTTGCAAAATCACCCGCAGGTAGAACTAATGGTGTGGACGCCGCGATCCTTCGATCGAAGGTCGGTCGCGCCCGACTGCTTGCGTGACTATGGCTGGCAACAAAAAAGCCCGGCGTGATGCCGGGCTGTTTGACGCGTGCGATGTGCGACCGGATCGTCCGATCGAACGAAGGCTTGCTAGGTCACTCGCCAGATTACTCGCCGGCTTACTTGGCGAGCTTGGCGATCTGCGCGGTGAGCCGCGAGACTTTGCGGCTGGCGTTGTTCTTGTGAATGATGTTGCGCTGGGCGGCGCGCATCAAAGCGGGCTCGGCATTCGCCAGCGCCGTCACGGCGGCGGCGCGGTCGCCGGTCTTGATGGCTTCTTCGACGTTACGCACGGCACCGCGCATCTGGGTGCGGCGCGACTTGTTGACGGCGGTGCGGCGGGCGATCTTGCGCGTCGCTTTCTTGGCGGAAGTGGTATTGGCCATGTTCTCAATGTCCTTTGCGGGTACCGGTCGCGTCTTGGTCGGTAGCGCCGGCTTGCTTGACCGCGTAATCGACGCTCGGAATTAGGGTGTTCGGTTGCTAGGCTGTTCCCGGAACATGAGCGACAGCCTTGCGGCTGTCTCTGAGGCCCAAAGAGCCTCTAAGCCCAAAGAGCCTGCAACTGCTCAAAGAACAGCGGCGGCAGGATTGCGCCCGCCGCCAGTTGGCGCCCTTATAGAGAGGGTCTTTGGCACCGTCAACGCTTTCCCGGGCTGGAAAACCAGCCCCTAGGGCCTGGATGAGTGCCGTAACGCCCTGAAGAGGTTGAATTTCTGCCGTCTCCCTTGTATTGGCTGGCAGCGTTACGAGGATCGTCCGATCGGACGACCATATAAGGTGAAGCATGATCCGCGGCTTTTTCCGACTGATTGGGCTGTTGCTGCTCGCCGGCGGATTCATCTTCATGGTCTATGACGGCGCCCGCTGGGTGGCTGACCAGACCCTGCGGTTCACCCGCTTCGGCCAGTTCTGGAACGACATCAATCAGGGCAGCCAGACGGCGTTCCGGACCTGGGTCGAGGCCAAGGCGCCATGGCTCTGGACCTCGGTGATCCGCCTGGTGCTGGATCAACCGGTTTTCGCCGTCCTCGGCATTCTGGGGATCCTCCTGATGATCCTGTTTCGCCCGCGCAAGCCGCTGATCGGTTATTCCCGGGATTGAGCTTTCAATTCCGCGACTGAGCCGGGGCGCGCGCGGCGTAACAGGGCTGCCCCTTGCGGCGTAGATCCCTATATTCCCACCTGATCGCGAGCACGCCGCCTGAGCACCTGTCTCAAGCGACCGACAGCTCGTTGCGGAGATTCAATCATGCTTTTCATGCGCAAGACCACCGCATTGCCGAGCGCCACGGAAGCGCTGCCCGGCCGTGCGCAAGCTATTCCGACCGCGACCAGCCATTTCGTCAACGGCGCGAAGTTGCAGCCGCCTTATCCCGCAGGCCTCGAGCAGGCGGTGTTCGGGCTCGGCTGCTTCTGGGGCGCGGAGCGCAAGTTCTGGGAGCTCGGCGACGGCGTTTACGCCACCGCCGTCGGGTATGCCGGCGGCCACACGCCGAATCCGACCTATGAAGAGACCTGCTCAGGCCGCACCGGCCACACCGAAGTGGTGCTGGTCGCGTTCGATCCGAAAAAGATCTCCTACGAGAAGTTGCTGAAGATTTTTTGGGAGAGCCACAACCCGACCCAGGGCATGCGTCAGGGCAATGACGTCGGCACGCAGTACCGAAGCGCGATCTACACTTATTCGGACGCGCAGAAGAAAGCGGCCGATCAATCGAAGGCGCTCTATCAGAAGGCGCTTGCCGCAAAAGGTCTCGGCGCTATCACCACCGAGATCGCACCCGCCGGCGAATTCTATTTTGCCGAGGACTATCATCAGCAATATCTGGCGAAGAATCCCGCCGGCTATTGCGGTCTGGGCGGCACCGGCGTGTCCTGCCCGATCGGCGTCGGTGTGAGCGCGTAAGCTGGCGACGAACTCGCCGTACCTCTCCTGCAAGAGCAGGGCAGCGGCATTTGAGAGCAGTTTCCTGCGGCCCATCCTTCGAGACGCCCGCTTTAGGCGGGCTCCTCAGGATGAGGATGGAGTGTACGGCAACAGTTTCAACAGGCACCGATGCCGATTAGCCTCATCCTGAGGAGACCGCAAAGCGGTCGTCTCGAAGGACGAGGCGCGCGTTCAGGCTGGCCCAAAAAGCCATATGCGATAGCAGTGCCCGCAAGCGGGAGAGGGAGCGCAGCGCGGCATCGTCGCGCCGCCTCAACGCTTTATTAACCATAACCGGTGCAACACTGGATCTGTCTCGTTTCGAGGGATAGGTCCGGTGCCGGTTGCACGCGCGTTTCGATGGTCGATCTTGGCAACGTCCTTGGCAGCGTCCGCCGCGCTTGCGCTTGGCGGCTGCATGCAGACCGCCGGCCCCGTCGCGGTGATGCAGCCGCGCGCCGATCTCGACTCCATGGCCTATGGCCAGCCCTATTACGCGCCACAGCCGGTCGTCGTCGGCGACGGTGGCGGCGCCATCGGGGCTCTGCGCAATTCCTTTGCCTCTTCGCCTGCGCCCATGCCGGTCGGTTATGCCGCACCGATGGCGGCGCCGGTCCGCTACGATTCCTCCTACCATCTCGATGCTGGCGACAGGCTGCGCGTCGTGGTCTATGGCCAGGAAGGTCTCACCAACAGCTACGCCATCGACGCTGGCGGCTCCATCACCATGCCGCTGATCGGCGGCGTGCCGGCACGCGGTCGCACCCCGGCCGGCCTCGCCGGCGACATCGCCGCACGCTTGCGCAACGGCTTCATCCGCGAGCCTTCGGTGGCCGTGGAGATCGAGGCCTATCGCCCGTTCTTCATCCTCGGCGAAGTCTCCGCGCCCGGACAATATCCTTACGTACCGAACATGACGGTCGAAAGCGCCGTCGCGATCGCGGGCGGCTTCTCGCCGCGCGCCAAGCGCGACGTTGTCACCGTCACGCACACCGAAGCCGGTGGCTCCATGCGCGCTATCGTCCCGCTCGGCACGCCTCTGGCCCCCGGGGACACCGTGTTCATCGGCGAGCGCTGGTTCTAGCTCACCGCCTGAAATCCAGCCGTCCGTTCGGAAAACATCCGTCGATCCTGTTGGCGTCGACCACGAGCCCGATCCATGGCCGCGTGATCGCCGGTGTGGTCAGGTTGATGTATTTTCCGACCAGGCGACCCGCGCCGTCGCGCGCGGCATCGATCAGCCCGTGCCGACGACCGTCGTCCCAGTCGAAGCGCAGATAGATCCGCTCGCCTTTGACCTGAACCTCGGCGCACCCCTGCTTCCATTTCTCCGCCGTATCGCCGGTGATGGTCGGATCGGCGCCGCCATTCCAGCGGCTCGCCCAGAGGCCCTCGATCGGATCGGACATTGTCGCGATGGAGGCCCATGCCGCCGCGTTGCCGTCGGTTGCATCGCCGGCCAGCGTGGCGGTCGCGGCATAGTCCGTCACGTCGGAATCATCGGGCGAGGGGACGTCCATGGTTCCGAACGGATTGCGGATGACGAGGTGCGTGATGGCCTGCTGCATGGCGGTCTCCTGGCGTGAGTTTGGCTTGATCCGCCTGCTCTATCGCCGCGCGCCGTGCTGCAGCCACCCGATTCCTGCTCCTCCTCATTCCGGGGCTGCGTCTTTCGGTGCATCCCGGAATGACAGCAGTGCGTGCGGCCCTATTTCAAATGCTTCACGAAAAATTCCATGCTGCGCGGCCAGGCGATGTCGGAGCTGGTTTTGTCGTAGCTCGCCCGCTCGTCGCAATGGAAGCCGTGCTGGGCGCCCGGATAGACGAAGACCTCGACATCCGGCCGCTTGGTCTTGACGGTCTCGACGTCGGTCAGGGGGATGCCGGTATCCTTCTCGCCGAAATGCAGCTGCGTTGGCACTTTCGGTGTCTCGTCGGCAAAGCGCACGACCGCGCCGCCGTAATAACCGATCGCGGCCTTCAGGCCCGACAGCCGCGTTGCCGCGACGAAGGCGATGCTGCCGCCGAGACAGAAACCGATAATGCCGACCGGGCCGACGCTCTTCACCGCATCGATCGCCGCCTGCGTGTCGCGCAGCATCGCCTCCCAATCAGGGCTCGCGACGAACTTGCGCGCTTCCGCGATCTCATCAGGAGTGTAGCCCGACTGGAAGCCCGGCGACGTTCGGTCGAAGATCGACGGCGCGATCGCGACATAGCCCTCCCCGGCGAGGCGATCGCAGACCGAGCGGATGTGATGATTGACCCCAAAGATCTCCTGGATCACCACCACTGCGCCTTTCGCCGTGCCCGAGGGCTCAGCGCGATAGGCACCGAGCTGGAAATTGTCGGAGGCCGTCAGCTTGATGTCTTGTCCCACGCGGGTTGTCCTTTTTGGTTGTCACGAATTCTAATCCCTCCCCTCATCCTGAGGAGCGCGCCCCTTGCGCGCGTCTAAGGATAGAGGCCCGTGACGCTTCAGCCGGGCCTTCATCCTTCGAGACGCTTGCTTTGCAAGCTCCTCAGGATGAGGGGAGGCAGGCCGTGCCTGCATGGTTCTCGCGGTGATGCGCAATATCGTCCGCCAGACGCGCGCAAGGGGCGCGCTCCTCGCCATGAGGAGAACCACCTACTCCCACATCCAGTTTTCGCCGTAGTCTTCCTTCCATCCTGCCAATCGTCCGTGACGGAATTGCAGGAACAGGCGATGGCGAGAGGGTATCAATCCGCTGCCGCCGATGTTGCGCAAAGCGAGGTAGATCTCGCTGCCGGGACGCCCGCGGACGTATCGCAGCGGCTGCCCCAGGGCGCGCGCGGTCTGCTCGGCGTCCATGCCGAAAGCGAGCGGCGTATTGTTCGACAAGGTCGCGACAAAAGGGAGGCGCGGCGGCATGGTGCCGAGCGGCTCGGCCTGCGCAGATACCGATAGCAACACCGCGCCCGCCGCCAACATCGCTCGCTTCATTGCCAGTGTTCCTGTCCGACCGTCCTATCCCGGCAAGTTCTTCAGGAAAGGCACCACCGCGTCAACAAAAGCCTGCGGCTGATCCATATTGACGGCATGCCCGGCGGCGGGGATCACGACCTTTTGCGCGCCGGGAATTTTTGCGGCCATGTAGTCCGACGCTGCGAGGAACGGCGTGTCGTCGGCACCGACCACGATCAGCGACGGCACCTGGATCTCCGGGAGCAGCTCGATCACCTTCGCATCGCGCTGGGTCAGCATGCCGCGTGCGGCAAGCGCCAATCCCCTGGCATTGCGATGGCTGGCCGTGGCGCGCTCGCGCGTCGCTGCCTTCAGCATGTCGAGGCCTTCGCGATCGAGCCTGTCGGCAGTGGCGAGCGCTCGCGCGTTCCAGGCCTCGCGCGCGTCGTCCTTCTTGAAGCCCGGGCCGGTGTCGATGATCAGCAGCGCGCGGGCGCGCATCGGATGCGCGCGAGTGAAAGCGAGTGTCATGTAGCCGCCGAGCGACAGCCCGCCGATGATGGCGCGCTCAGCGCCGGCTGCATCGAGGATCGCGGCCATGTCGCCGACGGTCAGCGCCTCGCTGTAGGCGGCGGGATCGTCGGGGTAGTCGGACTGGCCGTGACCGCGCATGTCCCACAAGATCAGCTTGTGATCCCTGCCAAGCGCATCGACCTGCCCATGCCACATTGCCGAGGTCGAGGAGTAGCCATGGGTCAGCAGCAGCGGCGGCCCCTCGCCATGAACCTCGTAATAGATTCCGACGCCGTCCCGATCGATCCTTGGCATTGCTTCCACCTTGTTATCTTGTTTCTTGGCCCATCCTAACGCGCCGGGTTACTCGGAGGAAACCGCCTGATTGCGATGGCTCGCATGCCTGGCGCCGCACTCGGTTGCGTTCAGTGGCTGCAACATCGCCCTTGTCGCGACGCACAACGAGCAGGCGGCGCGTTTGTTTCGATCGATTCCAAATTGCATTTGCCTCCGCCGCTGAACCCGATCATTCTTGCGGGCAAGGCTGGCGCCGGCCCGGTGGGCGTCCGCGACACAAGTTGCCGCCGTAAGCGGCTTCATGCACCGGCAGGGGAAGACGCCTATGCCAACTCTCACCATCAACGGGCGGAGTATGTCCGTGGATGCGGCGAACGACACGCCGCTCCTCTGGGCGATCCGCGAGCAATTGCAGATGACCGGCACCAAGTTCGGCTGCGGTGCCGGCCTGTGCGGTGCCTGCACCGTGCACGTCAACGGCGAAGCCGTGCGTTCGTGCCAGACCATGGTCGGCGATGTCGCCGGCAAGAAGATCACCACCATCGAAGGCCTCGCCGCCAAGGGCGATCATCCCTTGCAGAAGGCGTGGATCGCCGAGCAGGTGCCGCAATGCGGCTACTGCCAGTCCGGGCAGATCATGCAGGCGGCTTCGCTGCTCGCGAAGAATCCCAATCCGACCAAGGAAGAGGTCGTGGCGCATATGGACGGCAATCTCTGCCGTTGCATGACCTATTCGCGGATCCAGAAGGCAATCATGCGCGCCGCAACCGAGATGCGCACCGCATCCGCCTCCGGCAACGAACGGAGGCCCACATGAACCGGCACGTGAAGAACGTCACATCAGAGACATCAGATCTTAGCCGCCGCTCCTTCCTGGTCGGCACCGCCGCAACCGGCCTCGTGCTCGGTTATGCCGGTGTACCCGGCATCGGTGAGGCGCTTGCGGCGCCCTCCAACTTCGAGCCCAGCGTCTGGTACGCGATCGCGCCCGATGGTCTTGTCACCGTCACCTGCGGCAAGGCCGACATGGGCCAGCACATCGCCTCCACCATGGCGCAGATCGTGGCCGAAGAGTTAGGGGCCAAATGGAGCGACATGCGCGTTCAGCTTGCCTCCAACGATCCGAAGTTCAACGACCCCGTGCTCGGTGCGCAGATCACCGGCGGCAGCTGGTCGACCATGATGAACTTCGACGCCATGAGCCGCGCGGGTGCCGCGGGCCGCATGGCCTTGACGGAAGGCGCGGCCGCCGCGATGGGCGTGCCGGCCTCCGAACTCGTGGTGCGCGATTCCATGATCGCGCATCCGAAGTCGAAGAAGCAGATGTCGTTCGCAGATGTTGTCAAGAGCGGTAAGGCGACCAAGACCTTCACGCCGGACGAGCTGAAGGCGATCAAGCTGAAGACTCCGGATCAGTACACCATGATCGGCGTGTCGGTGCCGCAGCTCGACATCCCCTCCAAGACCAACGGCACGGCCAAATACGGCATCGACGTGATGCTTCCGGGCATGGCTTATGGCGCGGTGGTCACGCCACCGGTGCGCTTCGGCGCCACGGTGAAATCGGTCGACGACAGCGCCGCCAAGAAGGTGCCGGGCTTCATCAAGGCCGTCACCCTCGACGACAAGACGCAGACGACGTCGGGCTGGGTGGTGGCGGTGGCCAGCACCTACGCCAACGCCAAGAAGGCCGCTGCCGCGCTGAAGATCAGCTATGACGGCGGTCCCAACGCGAAGGTGTCGAGCGAGTCGCTGTATGCCGAGGCCAAGCGGCTGCAGGCTCTCGACGATTCCGGACAGTTCTTTGTCAAGGACGGCGATCCCGTGGCCGCGTTCGGCACGGCGGCCAAGGTGCTTGAGGCGGAGTACACCACCAGCATCAACATCCACGCACCGATGGAGCCGATGAACGCCACCGCGGAGTTCAAGGGCGACATCCTGCACATCTATTCCGGCAACCAGTTCGCGACGCGCTCCGGCGGGATCGCCGCGGGCGCAGCCGGGATCGATCCGAAATTTGTGGTCATGCACCAGATGTGGCTCGGCGGCGGCTTTGGCCGCAGGCTCGATGCCGACATGATGATTCCGGCGGTGCAGGCGGCGAAGGCGATCGGCAAGCCGGTGAAGGTGATCTACACGCGCGAAAACGACATGACGATGGACTTCTCGCGTCCGCTCACCTTGCAGAAGGTGAAGGCCGGCGTGGACGGCGACGGCAAGCTCATCGCGCTCAGCCACGACGTGGTCTCGGCCTGGCCGACCCAGCGCTGGGGAATCCCAGATTTCCTGACGCCGTCAGTCGACAAGAAGGGTCCACTCGACTCCTTCACGGTGAACGGAGCGGACTTCTTCTACACCGTACCCAACCACTATGTGCGCGCGATCAAGAACGAGATGGCGCACAACGCCACCCCGTCCGGTCAGCTCCGATCGGTGGCGCCCGGCTGGACGTTCTGGGCGGTCGAAAGCATGATCGACGAGATCGCGGCCGCGACCGGCAAGGACCCGGCGCAGTTCCGCATCTCGCTGCTCGACGGCGCCGGCAAGAACGACGGCGGCGCGCAGCGGCTCCGCAACACGCTGCTCGCCGCGATGGGTCTCGCCGGTTACGGCAGCAGGAAGCTGCCGAAGGGTGAGGGCATGGGTGTCGCCTGCGTGTCGTCGCAGGAACGCGCGACCGCAAGCTGGACGGCCTGCGTTGCCCATGTCGCCGTTGCGCCGTCGGGCGAGGTAACCGTGAAGAAGCTCACGGTCGCAACCGACGTCGGCACGCAAGTGCATCCCGACAACATCCGCGCCCAGGTCGAGGGCGCGGCGCTGTGGGGCCTGTCGCTGGCGATGTACGAGAAGGCGACGCTGAAGGATGGTGGCATCGAACAGACCAATTTCGATAGCTACACGCCCTTGCGCATGAGCCAGATGCCGGAGGTCGCGATCGCCGTGATCGCCAATGGCGAAAAGGCCACCGGCGTCGGCGAGCCTGCCGTGACGGTGATTGCACCCGCGATCGGCAACGCCATCTTCAACGCCTCGGGCGCCCGCGTCCGAGCCCTGCCGATCACGGCCGAAGCCGTAAAGGGCGCGATGAAGGCGTAAGCCGGCAGCGATTGACCTGACATGATCCGCCGGAGGGCAGCCTCCGGCGGATTTGTCTTTGGAAAACCCTTTTACTTACAAGCACATCCCTACTGTGCATGGGGTTGTTTTCGCTCTTTTGAGTGGAACCGCTCGGGGAGGCGATCTCCGTAAGATTGTCCCTGATTCCGCAGGGTTCCATTGAGCACGCCTCTTAAGGGCCAGAGAACCTGATCCGGCTTAGGCTGACGCCAAATCCAGTCCCGTGTGCTCTTGGGGAAGCCATGAACGCCTCAGCCAAAACCGCCGCCAAACGCCGGCTTCTGCTCGCCTCCGACCGGAGCGACGAAAGCACCGAGCTCGCCAGCATCCTCAAGGCGGTCGGCGACGTCGCGACGGTGACGACCCAGGAGCTCCCCGAGCAGCCTTCACGCGAGCTCTCCGGCCTCGTGGTCGACATCAATTTGCGCTCGCCCGAGAGCGTGCAGCGGGTGCGCAACAAGCTGCGCGGCGACGCCTATCGCGCGATGCCGCGGCTGTTCGTGCTTGCGGACGCCCTGCATCACGGCACCATGCAGGCTTGGGCGCTGGGCGCCACCGACACCATCTCGCGGCCGCTTCAGCCCGAGGCTATCCTGCAGCGCATCCGTGCGGCCTTCCCTGACACCGCCGTCTATGACGCGACCGATCGCGGCAAGACGCTCAATCGCGGCGTCGAGGCGGCGCATGCGATTCTGAAGAAGATGTTCGAGAAGCTGCCGCTCGGCGTGCCGCTGACCTTCGACGACGTCATCGCCGCCGAGAGCAAGATCCTGAAGGCGATCAAGCACTCCTCGCTGCGCGAATGGCTCACCACGGTGGGCTGCCATCATGTCGGCAGCTACCGCCACTGCCTGTTCGTCACCGGATTTGCGGTCTCCTTCGCCCAGCACCTCGGCATGCGCGAGGACGATCAGCGCCGGCTGACCCGCGCCGCGCTGCTGCACGACGTCGGCAAGGCCTTCGTTCCCTCCGCGCTGCTCGACAAGCCCGGCAAGCTCACAGACGAGGAGATGGCCGAAGTCCGCCAGCATCCGCGCCGCGGCTATGACGCGCTCGCAGCCCAGGGCGGCTTTCCGCCGGAGATGCTCGACGTCGTGCTGCACCATCACGAATTTCTCGACGGCAGCGGCTATCCCAACGGCCTGTCGTCGAACCAGATCAGCGACATCGTGCGGGTCACGACGATCGTCGACATCTACGCAGCACTCGTGGAGAAGCGCGCCTACCGCATGCCCTTCACCCATTCGCGCGCGTTTGCGATGATGGAAGGCATGGGCGCCAAGCTGGACCAGCAGCTGTTGCAGGCGTTCCGCCCGGTGGCGCTGGGATCGTTCTGAAGCATCATCCTACGAGCTACCCCACCATCTTCCTCAGCTCCGCCTTCGCCACCTTCTCCAGCGTGGAGCGGGGCATGTCGTCGACGAAACGAATTTCGCGCGGCACCTTGAAGTCGGCGAGGCCGGCGCGGCAGGCGGTCATGACGGCTTCGTGCAGATCGGGCCGCGCACCGGCGACGCCACCCTGCGGGATGATGAAGACGACCGGCACCTCGTCCAGCATCGGATGCGTCTTCGCCACCACGGCGGCCTCGCGCACGCCGGGGACGAGTGCGACCACCTGCTCGATCTCGGACGCGGCGACGTTCTCGCCGCCGACCTTGAGCATGTCCTTGCTGCGGTCCCCGAAGCGGATAGTGCCGTTCTCCAGCCGCACCACGCGATCACCGGTGAGAAAGAAGCCGTGCTCGTCGAAGCTCTCGCGCGTCGCCTTCTCGTTGTGCAGATATTCGGCGAACAGCGACAGGCCGACGATGCCCTTGATCGAGAGATTGCCGGTGTCGCCGACCTCCGTCGGCCTTCCGTCATCGCCGGTGATGCGGATCTGGTATTCGCTCGCGGCGCGGCCGATCGACATCGGGACGTTGGGTTGGTCGACCTCGCCGACGATGCCGTGGGTGATGGTCTCGGTCATGCCCCACCAGCCGATGATCTTGACGCCGAAAGCGGCGAAGGCCGGCGGCTCGTTGATCGCGGTGCCCCATAAGCGAAATTTGTGATCGCGCGGGACTTCCTGCTCGAGCAGCGCCTTCATGCAAAACGGTATCGTCGAGGTCCAGGTCGAGCCGTGCTCGCGCGCGACGCCCCAGAATCGGCTGGCGGAAAAGCGCTGCTGGATCACGCAGGTGGCGCCGACCCATAGCGCCGCCAGCATCGAATAGGCCAGCGCATTGGTGTGGAACAGCGGCAGATAGGTCTGATGCACGTCGCTTGCGTGCAGGTCCTCGTGCGCGGCGTTGATCTTGGCGCCCCACAGCGCATTGGCGTGGGTCCACAGCACCGCCTTCGGACGCGATGTCGTGCCCGAGGTATATTGCACGCTGCACGGCGCGAGCGGATCTGCCGCACGCCTGGGACGATTGGCGCTGTCGGCGAACAGCGCTTCGAAACTATCGCCGCGTGAGACCGCTTGCGCAGGCGCCGCGCCCGAATCATGCGAGGTCACTGCCATCCAGCGGACGTTGCGGCAGTTCTGCGCGACGATCTCGGCATAGGCCGGCTGCGTGATCGCGGCGACCGCGCCGCAATGATCGGCGAAATAGTCGAGCTCGGCCGGTGCCGAGCGCGTGTTGGTGGTCACCGCGATGGCGCCGAGTTCGACACAGGCAAACCAGGCCAGCAGCGCCTCGATGCAATTGTCGAGATGAATGAGCACATATTCGCCCGGCTTCACGCCGCGCTTCGCCAGTCCCGCCGCGAGCGCGCCGACCCGCTCGTGAAACTCGCGATAGCTCCAGTGCCGTGCGGGCGCGTCGAACGGCGCCCAGATCAGGAACGGATGTGAGCTGCGCATTTCGGCGCGCATCTTCAGCAGCGAGGGCACGTCGAGCCCATCGAATGGGCTCACGATTCCGGCGGCCGTGTCGTTCGGCATGTTTGCTCCCGTGCAGCCTGCTTCTGGTTGGCGGCTGTCTTCAGATTATCGTCGGGAGCTCTTTTGCCATTGGATGGCGCAGGGAGCAAATGCGCCGGTCAATCCGCGTACGACGAAATCTCGATCAAACTCCCATCCGGATCCCGGCAATAGACCGAGCGCAGCGTGCCGCGGGCACCCTGCTCGGGAACCGGGCCTTGCTCGATCGCGACGCCATGTGCCTTCAAATGCGCCACCACCTCGCCGGGCGCGGCCGAGGTGAGAAAGCACAGATCTTCGCTGCCGGGGGTCTGGTGATCCGCGGTGAACCACTCCACCTTGTCGGCATCGCGCGGCCGGACGTTGATCTTCTGGTTACCGAATTGTAGCGAAGTCCGCGGCGCTTTGCCGCCGCCGGGGTCGAACACCTTGACTTCCATGCCGAGAATCCTGCCGTACCACTCGGCGGTCACTGCGACGTCCGCGACGTTGATCACGAGATGATCGAGGGCTTCGACCTTGACCGGCATGCGTTATCCTTTCGTCGTGATGCGCCCCGTGCACTTTCCGCCTGCGGCAAGCTTTGTTACAACCGCATCGACGCCACTTTCAAGCTGTCTGGCTTCAAGAACAACACGTTGGGAGAACCCTTGAGATGATCACTCGCCGTACCGCGCTGAGCCTGCTCGCCGCCAGTCCGCTTGCAGCCAGCCCGCTGTCGAAGGCCCTTGCCGCCGATTATCCGGCCCACCCGGTGAAATGGGTGGTCGGCTTTCCGCCGGGCGGGGCCACCGACATCCTGGCGCGGCTGATCGGCCAGCGGCTGTCGGAGAAGATCGGCCAGCAATTCGTGATCGAGAACAAGCCGGGTGCCGGCAACAATATCGCCACCGAATCGGTCGTCAACGCCGAGCCCGACGGCTACACGCTGCAACTGGTCAATCCGGCCAACTTCATCAACGCCTCGCTCTACACCAATCTGAAGTTCAACTTCGTGCGGGACATCGCGCCGATCGCCTCGTTCCAGCGCGTGCCGAACGTGATGACCGTCAACAAGGACGTGCCGGCCAAGACCGTCGCCGAGTTCATCGAATACGTGAAGGCCAATCCCGGCAAGGTCAACATGGCCTCCTCGGGCAACGGCACCTCGGTGCATCTGTCCGGCGAGATGTTCATGGCGCTGACGGGCTGCAAGATGCAGCACGTGCCCTATCGCGGCGCCGCGCCCGCGATCACCGACATGCTCGGCGGCCAGGTGCAGGTGATCTTCGACAACATGCCCTCGATCATCCAGCACATCCGTTCCGGTTCGCTCCGCGCTATCGGCGTCACCACGGCGGAGCGCTCGCCGCAATTGCCCGACGTGCCGGCGATCGGTGAGACCGTGAAGGGCTACGAGGCGAGCGCGCTGTTCGGCATGGGTGCGCCGAAGAACACGCCCAAGGAGATCATCGCCAAGCTCAACGGCGAGATCAACACGCTGATGAAGGAGCCGGACATGACCAAGCGCCTGGTCGAGCTCGGCGGCGAGCCGCGGGTGCAGACGCCCGAGGCGTTCGGCGAAGAGATCAAGGCCGAGACCGAGAAGTGGAAGAAGGTCGTCGAGTTCGCCGGCCTGAAGATCGAGTAGCGATCTTGTGATGTCCGTGATTGGAGCCCTGCCGTTCGGCAGGGCTTTTTTCTTGGGTGCCAAGACCCGTCGATCTGGAATAAAACGGCGTGGCGAAACCTGATGCTATATGGCGCGTATCTCGCGCTGTGAGGAGAGGAGTTGGGATCATGCGCAAGACACAATTGGCGCTTCTGGGCCTTGGCGCGACAGTCCTTGCCGGCTTCGCCACTGTCACGCCCGCGGCGGCACGCGACTACCCATGGTGCGCCCAGGGCGGGGAATATGATTATCCCGGTGAGTGTGCTTACAGCACCTATGAGCAGTGCCAGGCCAGCGTGTCTGGACGGCTGCTGTATTGCGGGCCCAATCCGCGTGTCGCCTACGGTCAGGCGCCTCTGCCGCAATCGCGATCGTCCCGGCGCGTGCGGCCCGTCGCGCCGTATTGAGGAGCTCGCGGTTTGACCTGGGCGCCCGGATGGCGCGGAAGCGGAATCCGGGCTACGCAGACGCAGCCCGCGTTGTCGCTACCGTTTGGCGTCGGCCTGCTCGGTCCCGTTGCACGAGATCAGCATCGTGTACGGCCGCGCGTTGCCGGCGATGTCGGTGGTCTTGAGCTCTCCCTTGAGCTCTCCCTTGAGCTCTCCCTTGGGCTCGGAGGTCTGGTAGGGCACCACGCTGTTGTCGAGGAAGTCGCGCAACGCGCCGGTCTTGATGGCGAAGTTGATGTTCTCGGGAATGTTGCCGGTCGCGGCGGCGATGCGCAATACGGGGATCTTTGCGGTGACAACGCCCACGATCTGACCGGTGGTGTCGAACAGCGGGCCGCCGCTATTGCCGGGCTGCACCGGCGCGCTGATTTGCAGGAAACGCGTGTCGTTGCGCATGCCGCTGAGCGAGCTCGCGATACCGGTCGTCACGGTGAAGTCCGACGTGAGCAGGCCATGGAAGG
This sequence comes from Bradyrhizobium sp. 197, assembly GCF_023073375.1. Classification (NCBI taxonomy): domain Bacteria; kingdom Pseudomonadati; phylum Pseudomonadota; class Alphaproteobacteria; order Hyphomicrobiales; family Nitrobacteraceae; genus Bradyrhizobium; species Bradyrhizobium sp. 197. The sequence goes on from NZ_JADPJJ010000024.1 coordinate 32,196, forward strand.
GAAAGCCGATTACGATGACGGAATCGCCGGAGCGGATCGAGCGGTCGCGAATCCGCGCAAATTCCTTGAATGTCATGGTCGATGGCGCCTGCAAGAGCGCGAGATCGTTGTTCGCGTCGCTCGACACGACGCGCAGCGCCATCGAGGCCTCGCCGGTGAGATTGCCTTTGATGTCGCCGACACAGCCGTCGATCACATGGTTGTTGGTGACGACGTGGCCGTTCGCGCTGACCACAAAGCCGGTGCCGCTCCTGGCCCTGGTAGCTTTGCTGCCGGCCGGCGGCGCCTGCTTGTCCGGCGCGGCCTGCGGCTTGGCGGCGATCTTGGTGAAATCGCCGGCCTTGCTGAGCCCATCGGCCTTCACCTTGGTCGCGCAGTTGGCCAGGGCCGCGATCACGGGCCCGGTCGAGGTCAGGTCGAAATTCAGGACCGCGCGGCCGGCCGTCGCGACCATCAGGCTCGCTTTCTGGAACGTTCGCACGACGTTGGCAGGCATGACGGCCGTGAGCATGTTCGGCTGATTGGCCGTAGCAAACAGCCTAGCCTGCTCCTGTCCATCGAAGATGACGTCAATCGCGGCGTTCTCGCCCTTGTTGAAGCGGTAGCTGGGACTCGCAAAGGCCAGCGACCATGTGCCGGCCGCATTGTAACCCACGACAAGGATGACGCCGTTCGCGTAAGGTGTCGTCGCGGCGCAATGCGAGAAAGCTCCCGTTTCATCATTGCTGAACGCGCCGCCGATCCAGTTACCGACCTTGACGCTGCCGAACGGCCCGGCCGCATGCGCTGCGCTGAAGATGCTCACCTGCAATAAAGACGCAACGATTAATGACTTAAGCCACATACCTTCCCCCGGGAACGCTTTTGCGCTCATCTTATCTGCGGGAGGAGGTGCTGCGCAACCGACAGTTGTCGGGCCGTGCAGGCGGTCTCGGAGCGACCTTCCGGCTTGCCTTTACTTTGCAATCCCATATACTTTGCAATACAAAGTAACGGGACCAGCATTCCCGGCAAGCATGGGCGGAACGAGGTTTTGGCGTTGCCAATGCGCGATCTCGACAAGGCACTGGCCGACATCGTGGCGATCCGCAGCCAGATCGCGGCCGGCACGGCATTCCGCGGTTACGGCTCGGCGACGATGGCCGCGACCGGCGCGGTCGCGCTTCTCACCGCAATCCTGCAATTCTGGCTGCTCGGGGATCCCACCAGCGAGCCGCTCGGCTTCTTCTTCGGCTGGTTCATTGCCGCCGCGCTCTCCGGCCTGATCATCGGCGTCGAGATGCGCGCACGTTCGCGCCGCCATCACTCGGGTCTCGCCGACGCCATGATTCACCAGGCAGTCGAGCAGTTCCTGCCCGCAGGCGTGGCCGGTGTGCTGCTTGCGGTGGTGATGTGGAAGTTCGCGGGCGAAACGCTGTGGTTGCTGCCGGGCCTGTGGCAGATCCTGGTGTCGCTCGGCATTTTCGCCTCCGTCCGCTCGTTGCCGCGCGCCGTCGCACTCGCCGGCGCCTGGTATTTCATGTCCGGCTTTGCGGTGGTGGTGCTGGCGAGCCAAACCCACACGCTGTCGCCATGGACCATGGGCCTGCCCTTCGTAATCGGGCAGTCGGTGATGGCGGGCATTCTGTATTTCGCGTCCGGAGACCATGATGTCGAAGACTGACAGCGCGCCCTTCTCTTATGAAGGACTGGACCGCGTGATCCACGAGAAGGCGAGGCTCGGGCTTCTGACCTCGCTGATGGCGCATCCGAAGGGTCTGGCGTTCGCCGATCTCAAGCAACTCTGCGGCCTCACCGACGGCAATCTCAGCCGGCATCTCGCCGTGCTCCAGGAAGCCGGCCTCGTCGAGGTGACCAAGGGCTATGAGGGCAATCGCCCGCACACGACCTGCCGCCTGACCAAGGCCGGCCGCCGCCGCTTCCTCGACTATCTCACCGTGCTCGAACGCCTGGTGCGCGACGCGGCCAAGGCCGCCGGCCGGGAGGCGACGCCGCTCGGCCGTCTCGGTATCGTCTCGACTTGATCTTCCCTTTTTTGACCGGAGACTTTGCAATGCAAAGCGACCTTATATCCCGCAACGAGAAGCTTCACGTCGGCGTCATCATGGACGGCAACGGCAGATGGGCGACGCGGCGCGGCCTGTCGCGCATGCGCGGCCACGAGGCCGGCGTCGAGGCGATCCGCCGCATCGTCGAGGTCGCACCCAAGCAGGGCATCGGCACGCTGACGCTCTACGCATTCTCCACCGACAATTGGCGAAGGCCGAAGGCCGAAGTCGCCGCGCTGATGACGCTTCTGCGCTTCTATCTCGCCAATGAGGTGCAGAGCCTGGTGAAAAACGGCGTCCGCCTCACCGTGATCGGCCGCCGCGACCGCCTGCCTGACGGCATCGCCAACGCGATCGCGCGCGCCGAGGCGGCCACCGCGCACGGCAGCACGCTTCATCTGCGCATCGCCGTCGACTATTCCGCCCGCGATGCCATCCTCAACGCGGCGGCGAAGGCGGCGGCGCTGACGAGTCTCACCCGCGAAGCGTTCTCGCAGCTCGTCACCGGCGAAGCCGGTTTGCGCGACGTCGATCTCATCATCCGCACCTCGGGTGAGAAGCGGCTGTCGGACTTCCTGCTCTGGGAAGGCGCCTACGCCGAGTTGCACTTCACCGAGCGGATGTGGCCTGAATTCGACGCGGGCGATCTCGCCGCGGCCCTGGTCTCCTTCCACGGTCGCGAGCGTCGCTTCGGCGGCCTCCAGGCGATCGTGCCGGAGGAGGTGCCTTCACTCTCTCGCGTGTGACGCAGAAGGCGGGGCAACGGTGCCTGCGGCTGTCATGTGCGATGTCTTCGGGTTCAGTCGGGGGATTGGGCTTCTTTCAGGAAGTGGGACGGACGATCACGCCAACCAACCGCGGGACAGCGAGGAACAGTCGATGACGGCGGCGCGGCCTGAACGGCGCGTCGGAAAGCGCGAGACCGCCTGAACGCGGTCGTGTGTGACGTACGGCCTGGGAGACTGGTAGTCGATCCACCTCGCCAAGCGCCTGTCGCGATAGCCGGGCTTGCCGTGAACTTGAGCGCTGCTGCTCGCGCGCACGCCGGCGCAGCGGCTCAACGTCGCCAACACCTATCTCGCCGACCTCAAGCAGCAATATGCCGGCCATGGCACCCGTCTGATCATGGTCGGCGAAGTGCTCCAGAGCATAATCAACCTGCCGCCGCTCGAGGTCTCGCCAGGCTCGGATCGGCAATCCGATCCAAGGATGTGAGCCAGTCGGGCGCCACCTCGATGGGAGCTGCGGGCCGCTTCAGGAGCGCTTCGTCGGCTGGGACGGCTTTGTCACCCTCAAAGACGTCGTGGCTTGCCTGCGCGATGCCAGCCTCGACATCGCCGGCGAGGTCAAGTCCAAAGGTGATCTCGCAAAAGTGCAGGCGCCGTTCAACGCATGGGCGGCTCACGATTTGCTCGGCGACGGCGCGGACCGGGACATCCGGATCGTCGAAGCCGCCGAGTAGCATTGTCGATCGCCGGATCGTGGACATCCTGTGGCGATCTCGTGCCGCGAGCGCGGCGAATGAAACTCGCGATCACGAAATGAATTCTGTCGGAACATTTGTGCGCAGCACCCGTTCGGGAGATTGAGCCAGGCGAACATCGACGCAGGGAACCTGCTCTGGCTCAGCTCAATGAAACCGACGTGACAGAAACGGAGCAGCTCATGAAGCTCACATCCGAACAGGTGAAGCAGACCGTCAACCAGCTCGGCGCTCAGGTGCTGCCCGACGAGCATCCCGCCATGCCGCAGCTCAACAGCATGTTCGGCGAGCACACTTTCTTTGTCGACGATATGGGGCTGAAGGTCGTCGAGCCCACGGCGCCGCCCGGCACCGAGCGCCAGAGCGGCGAAGTCGTCAGCCTCGCCAACTGGGGCGATCCCGAACTGACCCGCCTGATGGCGCATGAGCCCGAGCCGACCGGCGTGATCGTGGTGTTCGAGCACGTGAGGCATTGATAGATCTGAGCCGATCGAATTTGATCGGTGGCGGTTCTGAATCCCGCCACCGATCAGGACGGGTTTAGAACCGCCAGGATCAAATGCCGAAAGTCAGCTGCGGCTCTGCGTCCCCCATCTGGAGGGCAGACAGCGATACCCCCAGCAGCCTGACACGCTTGGGTAGCGGCATTTCGAATTCGAGCAGGCCGCAAGCCAACCGCTCCAGATCGTCCCGGCCCGCAACCGGCGCCACGACGGATTTGCTGCGCGTGATGATCTCGAAGTCGGCAAATTTGATCTTCAAGGTGACGGTGCGGCCTCGGTTGCCGGTGGCCTCGCAATGGCGCCATACCTTGTCGACGAGCGGCTTGAGCTCGGCGACCAAGGCGTCGAATTCGGTGAGGTCGCTTGAGAACGTGGTCTCCGCGCCGATTGACTTGCGGATCCGGTCGGCCCGGACCGGCCGTTCGTCGACACCGCGCGAGATCCAATAGTAGTAGGCGCCCGACTTGCCGAAATTCGCATTCATAAACTCCAGCGTCTGACGACGAATATCGAGGCCGGTGAACATGCCGAGCGCGTTCATCTTCGCGCCGGTCGCCGGGCCTATGCCATGGAATTTTCCGACGGGCAACGCCTCGACGAAGGCGGGTCCCATCTCCGGCGAGATCACGAACTGACCGTTGGGCTTGCGATGGTCGGAGGCGAGTTTGGCCAGAAATTTGTTATAGGAGATGCCGGCCGATGCGTTGAGGCCCGTCTCGGCCTTGATCCTCTCGCGGATCCGCAGTGCGATGTCCCGCGCCAGCGGAATGCATTGCAGGTTTTCCGTCACGTCGAGATAGGCCTCGTCGAGCGACAACGGCTCGATGATGGGAGTGTGCTCGGCGAAGATGTCGCGGATCTGCCTGCTGATCGCCTTGTAGACCTCGAAGCGCGGCTTGACGAAGATCAGATCGGGACATTGTCGCTTCGCAGTCACGGACGGCATGGCAGAGCGAACGCCGAACGTGCGGGCCTCATAGCTGGCGGCCGCGACGACGCCGCGTTCCGCCGAGCCTCCCACGGCAACCGGCTTTCCGCGCAGGTCCGGATTATCGCGTTGTTCCACGGACGCATAGAAAGCATCCATGTCGATATGGATGATCTTGCGGACGGGCGAGGCATCGCCGGTCACGGTGTCGGATTCGCTCATGGACAGATGATACAATTGCGCGACGAGAAGCGCGAGGTGACGTGTGATTCACAGAGCAATCTCAGGCTTGTGAGTAGCAAGCATGACCACGCGATCTAATATGAGCTCGCGGAGGGACAGCCAATGCAATACAGTTCCGAACTCATTGTGACGATGCGTCAGGCGCTGGAGGCCGTGATGGCGAGCGTGCCGGCCGACCAGTCGGTGTTCGGCCTGAAAGCGGCCGTAGCCGAATGCATCCTGAAGGCGGCCGCACACGGTCAGACGTCGTACGACGGACTGGTAACGTCGGCTTCCGACCAGATCCAGGCGATCATCTCGATGCTGACGTGAGCGGGGGGCCCGGTTGGGCATGTGCCGTGCGTTCGAGCGTGTAAAATATCGACCATTGGCAGTCGCGTAGCAGGCGAGGTGTCAACTGGAAAACCGCGCTACAAACTGGCGCGGCCGGCCCGCCAGACCAAGTACGCTCCAGGCCTTCGCCGTCCTGCCGTCTCCTTCGATCAAGCCTGTGCTAACCACGGTGAGCTAAGCTCGGCTTTATGTAGTCCGGCCTTCAGTGCAAGACGGCGCTAGGAGAGGCAGCCTGCCGAAACAAATCCCGCCCCACGGCATCGAGTACCAGCCTAGCCCCGCCCGGTGACAGATGTATCGTATCAGTCACGATCACCTCGCCGGCCGGCGTGCGCACGAGGCATTGTTGCCGCTCATCGCATAGCACCTTCCGCAACGACACATAATCGACGCCGGCGGATTTGCTGAAAGCGGCCATCAGATCATCCTCTGCAGGCCCGGATACCCCGGCGCCGAGCCGGTCAGGAAGCTCGTGCGCGAAGCGATAGTGGTTGATGATCGCGTGCGGCAGCGTGCGCTTCCACACCGGCGGCGGCCCGACGATGACCACGCGCGCTACCCCGGTGCTCCGAAGCGCGGCGATGGTGCTGCCGAGCTTGTTCAGGTCGGTATCGAAACCCCACATCGCATGCAGCACGACGATATCGGGATGAGATCCCTTGATGACGGCAATGGCCCTGCCGTTGCTCTCGACGCAGGATGCATTCGGTCCCGCATCGAGGATCGGCGCACAGCCCGGCGCATTGAAACGCCCCACGCGGAACGAGGCTTCCCTTGCCGCATCCGCCGCGGCCGGATAGAGGGCCGCGGCGGATGAATCGCCCCAAAGCAGGAGCAGCGGCTTGTCGCCCTGCTCGATGCAGTTCGCATCAAAGCTACTCCCCGGTGCCTCCAGGAAACAGTGGTCCCTGAATGCGGGATTGTCATCGGTGCTGACCGTCGCGATTGCCTGTAGCGCCAGCGGAAATCGCGAGACAAAGCCGGCGGAGAGGATCGTGGCGATTCCGATCACGCCGACCAAGGCCAGCGCGATCGACAAAGCCGGCGCGGCATTGCGCCGATGACGGAACGGCGATTCGATGTAGCGATAGGTCAGGATTGACAACACGGTCGCGGCGAGAACTACGGCCCATATCTCGATGAAATTCGGAACCCCGTGCCGTACAATTCCGAGATAGGCCAGCAGCGGCCAGTGCCAGAGATAGAGTGGGTAGCTGATGAGACCGAGCAGCACGGCGGGCCGGCTCGACAATAGCACGCGGTTGACCGCGGCATTTGGCGACGCGATCACCAGTGCAGCGCCGATAACGGGGAGCAATGCCAGCGCCCCCGGAAAGGCCATCGCGCGATCGAACAGCAGAGCGGAAGATGCGATGGCACCAAGGCCAATCGCGCCGAGAAGGTTGCTCCTGCTTTTTCGAACGAGGTTGGCCTCGGCCACGAGCCCGCCGATCAGCAGTTCCCATGCCCGCGGCAAGGGGGCGTAGAAGCCCCACTCCAAGTTCGTCCTGGCCAGAGCCACGCCCGCCACCAGCGACAGCGCGATGGCGCCGAGGATGTATTGACGCCGGTGCGGCGAGCGCGCCAGCAGGCCGAGCGCCAGCGGCCAAAAGATGTAGAACTGTTCCTCGACACCGAGCGACCAAAGGTGGAGAAGCGCGTTCTCTCCGGCGAGTGGCGCAAAGTAGCTGGCCTGCCCGAGCTGGAACAGGTTTGAGGCGAAGAGAACGCTGGCGACGATGTTCTCTCCGAGCAGCCGGAACTGTGGAGGCAGCAGGATGGCGTATCCGAGCGCATAGGTGGCCAGCAGCACGGCGATCAGGGCCGGAAAGATGCGCTTGATGCGGCGGCCGTAGAATGCCGCGAGCGAGATGCCACCAGGCGTCAGCAGTATCCGCGTGATCAGAAAGCCAGAGATGACGAAGAAGACGTCAACGCCGACGAAGCCGCCGGGCAGCATCCAAGGGTGCGCGTGATAGCCGACGACCAGCAGGATTGAGACGGCACGCAGCCCGTCAATGTCTGGCCGATAGTTTTCCGACGGCTTCATCGACTTCGCAATAGCGAAATTCTTGTCGAGACACAATCCGACACGAAGTGGCAACTCATGGACATGATCGTGATCGGCAAGTTCCAGGCGGTGCCGTGCCAACTTCGGAGGTTGCGTCCTTGGGCCAACCTTCAATCGCGTTGAAGGCGACAATGCGCAGGGTAGGCATCGGGTAGCGACCGGTGCAGCGCCGTCTTCGTCCCAAGCGCGCACATCCAGACCTCGCGCTCCTCATCTTGTGGTGCGGATGACCGGCATGGCCTTGAGGACGGATCGGCTCGACGGGGTGTGTTCGGGGCCGTCGTAAGGAAACCGTAGGTAGACATGGTGCGGTGCCAGGATGGGCTTCGACTTGGTCCCCGCAATCGATCCATGCTTTCTTGCTTCGCCGGTGAACACGGAATTGAGCGAGAGCTTTGGGATCAGTCGGTTAGGCAGCGGTCCTAACAGCTGTCGGTCTCCTCATCTGACCTGCGATAATGCGTTTGTGGACAGATTGAAACACGACCGTGCAAAACGCTACGGCGAGCAAATTGGCGAGCGTTCAGGAACATCTCGCGTTGCGCACGGCAGGATCCGAAAGTAGAGCGGAAAGACGGCACAGCCCTCCGTGTTCTCGCGAACGTCAGACAGTCCCGTCGATCTTTACTCGACGGGTGTCGGGGCGCTCTTCCCGATCGCCAAAGACAGTGAGTTTCTCAGGTCGACGGGATCGCTGACGCGCACGGTTCCCGTCCATCCGCCCGTTCCGTCCGCGCGCCGAAGGCGATTGGGATTACCTGGTCGGTTCGGCGTCGGTCGAGCTGATGAAGTTGCCAATGTGTCGTGCGAACGGGCGCGGATCGTGCGCACTGCTATTGCATGAATTACGGTTGCGCGGCTCCCGGTGCTTCGGGCCTCAAATAGACGATCAGACAGCAACAACACAAGCCCAGCCCGACCAGCGGGAATTTCAACGCCACGGCCGCGGCCACCGCGAAAACACCTAACGTCACGATGGAGCGGATGCGCATGGTCCGGCGCTCGCCGGCCGAAACCTTGTTAAGCGGAATTCGCGCCATCAGCTCCCAGATCAAGGCGACGTAGGTCGCGTTCACCAGGAAGAAAACCGCCGCATAGAACGCGACCGGTTGCGGCGCGAGCTTGCTCACTGCCATCCAGGCGGTGGAGAGCGGCAGCAGCGACACTGAAAACAGATGCGCGAAATTAGACCAGATCAGGCGCGGCGTCGCGTCGGTGGCGTAGTGCATGAGATGGTGGTGATTGGCCCACACGATCGCAATGAAGAGGTAGCTCACAGCATAGCTGAGCCCTGTCGGCCACAGCGACAGCAGGGCATCGAACGTCGGAAGCTCCGGCGGGCGCAGTTCCAGAACCAGCACCGTGATCAGAACGGCGAACACGCCGTCGGAGAACGCGCTCAGTCGCTCCGGGGTCCGTCTCGCATGTGCCATGGCAGTCACCCCGCCGGTTTCGTGTCGTGTCGAACTCAGAGCGCCGGTCAGATCGACTTGACCTCGCCGCCATCCATCCTCAGCGTCGATCCCGTCATCCAGCGGGCACCCGGCGATACCAAAAAAGCCATCAGTTCTGCAATCTCTTCCGGCTCGCCATAGCGTGCGATGCCGGCATCCTGCGGGAATCTGGCGGTGGCCTCCTCCACGGCCATGTTGTGCAGCGGCGCCCAATGCGCGAGGTAGGAGCGGCGTCGGCCGGTCATGACCGGGCCGGGCAGAACGCTGTTGACCTGGATGCCGTCGGCGATGCCGCGATCCGAAAACGCTTTCGCCAGCGCCACGATCGCCGCGTTGATGGTCCCGACAGCGGCGTAGGGCGCCTTGGGAAATTGCGCCGAATTCCCCGACATCAGTACGACAGCGCCTTTGCTTTCTTTCAACGCCGGCCATGCCGCCATCGTCAGCCGGCGGGCGCCGTGGAATTTCAAGGCAAGGCCGCCGTCCCATTGCGCGTCGGTCATCTCGAACAGGTCGATCTGCGGCACCGCGCCTGCAATATTGAGAAGGGCATCGATCCGGCCGAAGGCTTTGAGCGTCCGGTCGACCACGCTGTTTGCCGCCGTCACCTCGGCAAGGTCGATGTCGATGACGAGCGGTTCGGCACCGGCCGCCTTCACGGCGTCCGCCGTCTTCTCGAGATTGGGACGGTCGCGCGCGGCGAGCACGACCGACGAAAAGTCCCGCGCGAGACGGATCGCGGTGGCGCGGCCGATGCCCTGGCTGGCGCCAGTGACGATGGCGACTGATTTCGGCATGTGATTTCTCGTGCTGTTAGACGTGGTGGATGAGGAATTCGCGCATCGCCGCCGCGATCTCGGCGGCATGCGTTTCCAGCGCGAAATGGCCGGTGTCGAAGAAACGGACCACCGCATCGGGAATGTCGCGTTTGAAAGCCTCGGCGCCGGGGGGCAGGAAGAACGGATCGTTCTTGCCCCACGCCGCCAGGAACGGCGGCTTGTGGGTGCGGAAGTAATTCTGGAATGCCGGGTAGAGCGCGATGTTGCTCTTGTAGTCGCCGAACAGGTCGAGCTGGATCTCGTCGGCGCCGGGACGCGCCAGATAGAAATTGTCCAGCGACAGGCCGTCGGGCGAGACGCTCGCCTCGTCAGTCACGCCGTGGGTGTATTGCCAGCGCGTCGTTTCCGGTGCGAGGAAGGCGCGAAGCGCGTCGCGGTTGGCCTGCGACGGCTCTTGCCAATAAGCCTTGATCGGAGTCCAGCCCTCGCTCAGCCCTTCTTCGTAGGCGTTGCCATTCTGCGAGATGATCGCGGTGATACGATCGGGGTGTTTGGCGGCAATCCGGAAACCGGTCGGCGCACCGTAGTCGAAGACGTAGATCGCGAAGCGCTTGAGGCCGATCACTTCGGTAAAGCGGTCGATGACATCAGCGATATGGTCGAACGTGTAGGTGAAGTTACTCCGCGCCGCCATGTCCGATTGGCCGAAGCCGGGCAGGTCGGGCGCGACGATATGGAAGCGATCGGCGAGCAGCGGGATCAGATCGCGGAACATGTGGCCCGCGCTCGGAAACCCGTGAAGCAACAGCAGTGTCGGAGCATCGGCCGCCCCGGCCTCGCGGTAGAAAATCTTGAAGCCATCGATATCGGCGGAGCGGTATTTGATCCCGGTCATCGGAATTCTCCTGAATTTTTGTAATCATTTTGACGAGTGGGGGAGATTATTGGCTCTGGTCAGCCGGTTGCGGCGTGCGGGCCGCCGCTGCGGCGCGGATGGCCTCGCGGATGATGTCGATGACGATCCCGGGTGCGGTGACGCCGGGCGTATGATCGACGGCGTGTGAATGCAGCTTTGCCTTCATCCGTTCCGCCATGAACCGCTGCGTGGCGGGGTTGATCATGCGATCCTGCTCGGCCACGAGAAACCAGCTCGGGCGGTCCTTCCAGAGCGGCCGGCCCACCGCGACGCCGATGCAGGCGGCCGCGATCGGCCGCTGCACTGCGGCCAGCAATGCCTGCTCTTCGTTGGAAGCGTGCTGCGCGAACGCTTCGGCAAAGGCGTGTTCGGGAAGCCAGACCACGCCGTCCTTGTCCGGTGCCAGCAAGGGCGCCTGCGGATGCGGCGTGGCGCGATAGAAAACGTCGGCGACCGTCTCGCCTTCGTCGGGAGCGAGTGCCGCGACATAGACCAGCGACCTGACTTTCTCACTTTGGGTCGCGGCGATTACCGCGCCGGCATAGGCGTGGCCCACCAGCACCACCGGGCCATCGATCCGCCCGAGGGTTCGATCGAGCGCCGCCACGTCATCGGCCAGCGAGGTCAGCGGCAGCGGCGCCGCAACCACCCTGATGCCTTCCGCCCGCAGCGGCCCAATCACTTTGGTCCAGCTCGATCCATCGGCCCAAGCGCCGTGGACCAGCACCACGCTCACATCATTGAGGGACATTTTCGCTCCTTGCCGGTTTGCATATGGAGTAACCTGGTTTATACACTTAAACAGGTTACTTTCCGGGCAAGTAACTTGTCAATAGCCATCAGACAGGTTATTTTGCGATCGAAAGTCGACGGGGGCTATAGATGACCAAGGTTCCGCGCCAAAAGATCGCTCAAACCGCTTCACGGCCGTCTGCGATGTTCCTTGCCGACGCGCTCGGCCTCGATTTCCTCAATTCGGTTGCGACCCCGGTCGACACTCCGGTTGACTGGCTCGACGACGGCGATGGCCTGCTGGCCTGGCTCGAGCAGGCGCAGCTCGCGCCCCGCGAGGCGCTCGAAACGCTGCGGTCGCAGGCGATGCCTCGCGAACTCGACAGCGTCGCAGCCCAAGCGCGAAGCCTGCGCGAATGGTTCAGAGGTTTCGTCCGGCAACACAAAGGGCGGCCGCTCACCTCGAAAGCGCTGGACGAGTTGGCGCCGTTGAACCGGCTGCTTGAACGGGATGAAGGGTTTGGACGCATTGGGGTCGATGACCACAGCGCGGCCTCCGGGCTGGCGTTTCGAAAGATCCGCCGCTGGCGGTCGCCGGAAGCGCTGCTGCTGCCGATCGGCGAGGCGCTGGCGACATTCGTCTGCGAGGAAGATTTTTCGAACGTGAAGGCCTGTGAGGGACCCGCCTGCACGCTGCTGTTCGCCGACCACACCCGGGGCCGCGCGCGCCGCTGGTGCAGCATGGCGATCTGCGGCAACCGCGCCAAACAGGCGGCGCATCGAAACCGGCTCAAGCTGCAGCAATAAAATTGACAAATCACCGGCAAGCTTTGCGCTTGCCGGTGATTTGCGCGGCCCTATGCGGATCCGTCTCTCGATTACCGGATCAGGCGAACCAGATCCTGCTTCAGCAGATAAAACGAGACGGCGAGCAGAACCGCATCCTTCATCAGGAACGGCATGTTGCCGGTCATCGCCGGGAACCCTCCGGCCGAGGCGTCCCATGCGTCAGGCAGGAACGGAATGATCGTGACCGTCGCGATGAAGGTGCTGGTCGAGCCGAGGGCGCCGAGAACGCCGAGCCGCTTGTCCCAGAAGCCGGCGAGCAACAGGGTGCCGAAAGTCCATTCGGAGGCGCCGAGGAAATAGCTGGCGCCGGCATGGCCGAACACCGGATACAGCCACCAGATCAGCGGCCCGTTGCTGATGAAGGGCACCAGCCGTTCGAACTCGTAGGGAAACCACTTCTGGTAACCGAAGAACATAAACATGATCACCATCGCGGCGCGAATGAGGTGATAGTCGAGATCCTCCGCAAGCAAGCCGGATGCGCGCAGCGCGCGGACGAGCGGATTTTGCGTCGTGTTGGCAAGGGTCGTCATGGTCGTTATCCTTTCATGCAGGATCCGGCGCGGTCGCTTTACGCGACGGCGGGAAAATCGATCTCGGTGTCGTTGATGCGGTTGAAGACGTTGGTGAAGACGGTGGTCGCGAAGGCGAGGCTGATCTCGACCAGTTGCGCGTCGCTGTAGCCGGCCGCCTTGATCGCGGCGAAATCCGCGTCGCTGACGGTGCCGCTGGACTGCGCGAGCTTGCGGACGAATCCAACAAGCGCGTCGCGCTTGTCGTCGCCGCTGGGCTGACCGTTGCGGATCTGCTTCAGCACATCGGGCTTGAGCCCGGCGAGTCGTGCGAGATGATTGTGCGCGGCGACGCAGTAATCACAGCCGGCGACGCCGCTGATGACGAGCTTGATGACTTCCTGATCGCGCTTGCTCAGGCTGCCCGAAGCCAGCGTGGCGTCGGCGAACAGGATCGACTTGAGCGCGGCGGGGCCGTGGGCGGCGATCGCCGCAAAGGTGTTCGGCACGCTGCCGATCGCCTTCTTGATCTGGGCATAGACCTGGCCCGAGGGACCGTTATCGGATTCGACATTGGGGACTGAAAGACGGGACATGGTGGCACTCCGCGGTTGGGGTTCGTGAATGATTGCGTAGTGACAGTACGGTTATGATTTGATACTTTGAATGTCGCAAAATCTCGATAATATGCTCCATCGTCTCAATTTGTCTGCTTCGGAAGGTCAGCATGGATTGGCTCAGCCGGCTGTTCGAGTTGATGCCGGTGCGCGGGCGGCTCGACCTGCGCTGTTCCTACGGCGCGCCGTGGCGTATCGACCAAGGGCCCGGCGCGGCGAATGCAATCCCGTATCATGCGGTGCTCGCCGGCTCCGCGACCCTGGAGGACTCCGCGAAGGGCAGGCCGCTTCAGTTGAAAGCCGGCGACATCCTTCTGCTTCCCGGCAATGTCAGCCACGTCATGCACGACGGCAGCGGCGCCGCAGCGCTGCCGGCCCGCAACCGCGCGGCGCTCAACTTCACGATTAGCGAAAACCCGGGTTCGGGCGAACGGCTCGATCTGCTGTGCGGACACTTTGCGATCTCGGCCCCGCACGACCGGCTGTTGCGCAGCTATCTGCCGCCGCGCTTTGTCGTGCACGCCGGCGCTCACGCCGAACAGCAGGAGACGGCGGCGCAACTCGCCGGCCTCGTCGCGCTGATGCGGCGCGAGTCCGCCGACGATCACCTCGGCGGCCGCGCCATGCTGAACGCGCTGTCGACGGCGATGTTCGCGCTGGTGCTGAGACTGGCCAGCGAGACCGAAGACGCGCCGAGCGGTCTGCTGGCGCTCGCCGGTGATCCCCGCCTTGCACCGGCGGTGGCAGCCCTCTTCAACGAGCCGGCGCGGGCTTGGTCGCTGCCCGAGTTGGCGCGATTGTGCAACATGTCGCGCGCCACGCTCGCCCGCCACTTTCAGGACAAGCTCGGCAGATCAGCCAGCGAGCTTCTGACCGAGATCCGGATGATGCACGCTGCCAACGAACTGAGGCAATCGCAGCTTTCCACCGGCGCCGTGGCGGAGCAGGTCGGCTACCAATCCGAAGCGGCATTCCAGCGCGCCTTCAAAACTCACATGGGCGTCACGCCGGCGCAGTGGCGCAAAATGTAGGAGCCGCCCGGCGGCGGCATCGTCGCAACGTTGTGAGTGACCGGCAACATTCGGCTATGCAAAATCATTTCATCTCGCAGCAACTCCCGCGCGTCACCCAACAAGTCCCGAATCCGCTCGCGCTCTGTGATGACTTCCGCGTTGAACCGGGGGACGTGCCTGAGCGCATTCCGGTTTCCCTTGGGCGCGCCGGATTCGCGTGCACCGCCGTGCATGCGGCAGCGCCGTTTGCTTTGCACCACGGGCGAGCGGCACGATCCGCCGGCGCGGGTCTTGGCGCTGCAAAGCGGCCTCGCGAGCATCGGGAGGGTAATGCGGACGAGTTGAAGTTGCCTTGTGGCACTTCTCGACATGCCCCAACCTCCGAGTTGGGTCTGCTTTCGGGTAGAAGCGCAACTTGCATCTTGAGATGCCGACGGGCCGCTTCTGGCCCGAAGCGGTCGTCGTGGATGTTGGATTTCGCTAGCTCCTGCAAACTCGGCCTAGTCTCCGAACAACTTCCTCTCGATGGACTGGACCGACCTACATTGCGAGCGCCAATTCAAGAGCGCGCAGAAATTTTCTTCCAATTGCTTACTCACGCGAATGAAACAGAACTGAAGACTCAGGCTGAGTCTTCAGTTCGCGTTGTAAAACAAAGAAAAGCTGGCGCACCCGACACGATTCGAACGTGTGACCTTTGCCTTCGGAGGGCAACGCTCTATCCAGCTGAGCTACGGGTGCAGTGGGGTTCATTTAGCCGATTGGCCGGGAGCGGGCAACCGCTTCCGCCGTCTCCAGCTAGGCTGATTTGCGGGGCGATGCGGCCAGGAACCGGCAGGATGTCCCGGCCGAGGCCGGCGAATTCGACGAGCAGCCGTTCGGCGCAGATGATGCGGTTGCGGCCGAGCCGTTTGGCCGCATAGAGCGCCTCGTCGGCCGCGCCCAGCAGCCGGTCGGGGCTGCCGTCGGTTTCGCCCGGAATGTGGCTGGCGACGCCGACGCTGAGGGTGACGTGGTCGCCGGCCCCGTCGGCGCCATGGGCGATCCGCAAGGCCATGACGGCGCAGCGGATCTCGTCGGCGATGACGCAGGCGGCGTCGCAATCCAGGTCCGGCAGGATCAGCGCGAATTCCTCGCCGCCATAGCGGCTGGCAAGATCGAGCGGGCGCACGGCATGGCGGCTGACGACGGCAGCGACCGCGCGCAAGCATTCGTCGCCGCTCTGGTGGCCGTGGCGGTCGTTGAACAGCTTGAAATGATCGACGTCGACGAACAGCAGCGCCATCGGCTTCTGCGTCCGCTGGGCGCGGGCCCATTCGCTCAACAGCATCTGATCGAACGAGCGGCGGTTCGACAGGCCGGTCAGCCCGTCCTTGGTGGCAAGCTCCTTCAGCGCCATCTCGGCGCGCTTCTGGTCGGTGAGATCGCGCAGCGTCTCCACCACCGCGATCAGATGGCCGGCCTCGTCGTGAATCGGGCCGGCGTCGATGGCGAGATAGAGCTGGCTGCCGAGCTTCGGCATCACGCACCAGTTCTCGGCGGAATGGCATAGGAATCCGCAACGTCGACGGTCTTGGGTGGAATTTTGGCTGGCTTCGCCATCAGGCCACCGCCGCCACCGGCAAGGCTTGGACCGGCAAGGCCTGCACCGGCACGGCTTGCACCGGTAAGGCTTGGGGCAAGCCATCGCCCTGGCCGAACAGCTTTCGCACCTCGCTGGCCGGCTTCGGTTTGCTGAAAAGATAGCCCTGCATCTGCGTGCAGCCGAGCGCGCGCAGCATCTCGCGCTGCGCCTCGGTCTCGACGCCCTCGGCGACCGTGGTCATGTTGCTGGCGGCGGCGATGTTCACCACCGCCTGCACGATCACGGGCGCGCCGCTCGTCTCCGCGATATCAGCGACGAAGCAGCGGTCGATCTTGATCTTGTCGAACGGGAAGCGCTTGAGATAGCTGAGCGATGAGTAGCCGGTGCCGAAATCGTCGAGCGCGATGCGCACGCCGATCGCGCGGAGCTGATGCAGGATCGAGAGCGCCGCCTCGTCGTCGCGGATCAGCACGGCCTCGGTGATCTCGAGCTCGAGCCGCGACGGGGCGAGCCCGGAAGCGGCGAGCGCACCGGCGATCCGCAGCGCCAGCGTGTCGCATTTGAGCTGCACCGGCGAGACGTTGACCGCGACACGCACATGCGCCGGCCAGGTCGCGGCCTCGTTGCAGGCCATGCGCAGCACCCAGTCGCCGAGCTCGTTGATCAGGCCGGTGTCTTCGGCGATCGGAATGAACTCCGCCGGCGACACCATGCCACGCTCGGGATGCCGCCAGCGCAGCAGCGCCTCGCAGCCGGCGACCTCGTTGCTGCGCAGATCAACCAGCGGCTGATAATGAATATCGAAACCGCCGCTCACCAGGGCCTGGCGCAGATCCTGCTCCAGGCTCAGGCGCGCCTTGGCGCTCGCATCCATCTCCGGCTCGAAGAAGCGGTGGGTGCGGCGTCCTTCGGCCTTGGCGCCGTACATCGCGAGATCGGCATTCTTGATGAGCTGGTCGAGATCGGTGCCGTCCTGCGGCGCCAGCGCGATGCCGATGCTGGCGTCGGTGGAGAGCTGATGACCGAAGCAGTGATAGGGCCGTCGGATCGCCTCGAAGATCCGCGTCACGAATGACACCACGTCGGCAGACGACTCGATCCCGGTCTGGATCACCGCGAATTCGTCACCGCCAAGCCGCGCGATCAGGTCGCCTTGTCCGAGGCAGCCGCGGATCCGGCCCGCAATCGCCTTCAACAACTCGTCGCCGACGTGATGGCCGAGCGAATCGTTGATGCCCTTGAATTCGTCGATGTCGATATAGAGCAACGCGAACTGACCGCCGCCGGCGACCTTCTCCAGCTCGTGTTCGATCTGGTCACGGAACAGCACCCGGTTCGGCAGGTCGGTGAGCGCGTCGTAATGCGCCATATGCGCGATCTTCTCGTCGGCGCGCCGCCGTTCGGTGACATCCTCGACGACATTGATGAGGTAGCGCGGCTCGCCGGATTTATCGCGAATGCCGATCCGGGTTGAGGTGATGTAGCGGAGTCCCCTGGTCTGGCTTTGCCAGGGGTGCTCGCCCTTGAGCAATCCCTTGGTCTCCCGCAACGCCTTGCTGTCGTCGTCGGTAACGACCATGGCCGTGGCGTCCGGATACAAGTCGAAGGGAGTTTTGCCGACGATCTCTTCACCCGATTGGTTGAATTGCTCCTCGGCGGTCCGGTTGATCAGCAGATATTGCCGGGTCTGGGCATCCTTCACCGTGATCTGCGAGGGAATATGGTCGATGATCTCGCGCAGGAACATGTAGTTGCGGTCGCGTTCCTGCTCCAGATTGCGCCGCTCGGTGATCTCCTCGATCGTGGCCACCCATCCGCCCTGCGCGAGCGGCGTGTTGATGACCTGGAAAGCGCGGCCGTTGGGCAGCTCATGGATCCTGGTGGAAACCGTGCCTTCGGCCACGACCCTCATGACGTCGGCGCAAAACGCCTCGACGTCGCCGTCGAACGCACCGCGCTCCTTGCGATGGTGCATCGCCTGATGGATGTGGCAGCCGGGTTTGATGACGTCCGAAGACAGGCCGAACATGTCGGCGTAGCGGCGGTTGCAGGTGACGATGTATCCGGCAGCGTCGTACAGGATCAGCCCTTGCGACATGTTGTTCAGGGCCGTGTCGAGCCGCCCGCGCTCCGCTTCCAGCCGTTGCTGCGCCTCGCGGTTTTCTTGGTTGATCTGTCGAACGATCAGGAACAGGATCAGCGCGATCACCGCGGCCGAAAGCCCGGCCGTGGTGACCATGAAGCCGGTCTGCTGCCGCCAATCGGCCAGCGCGGCGCTCGTGGTGTTGGTCGCGACGATGATCAGTGGGAAATGCGAGAGCGACGCCCCCGAGCCGAGGCGGTCCTCGCCGTTGATCGGACCTTTGACGCGCAGGGTGTGCCGGCCGCCTTCGGTCAGCATTTTGCGCATCAATGGCGCATCCTTGAAGTTCTTGCCGATCAGGTCTTCGACGTGCGGGTAGCGCGCCAGCATCTTGCCTTCGCGGTCGAACAGCGAAATGGCCGCGCCTTCGCCGAGCGCCACGGAAGCAAAATAGCGATGATAATTGTCGGGATCGATCCGGCGCACCAGGACGCCGAGGAAAGTGCCGTCCGGCATGTTCAGACTTCGCGCGACGACCGTGGTCCATTTGCCGATGACGTAGCTGCGCACGGATTCCAGCAGCACCGGCTCGGATCGCGGGTCCGACTTGAAGGTCTGGAAATAGGCGCGGGCAGCGATGTTGATCGTGGGCAGCGGCTGGGCGCGCGACCAATTGACGATCTCACCCTCCGCATCGTAGATGACGATGTCGCCGAGGTAGGACACCGCGCTGATCTTGCTGCGCAGCATCTGGTTGGCGGCAGGCCCCGACATCCGCTCGCGGAACATCGCGGGTGAGGTGATCTCCGGCAGGTTCATCTGCCCGATCACATCGGCGGCGACGACGTCGGAATCTTCGAATTGCTGATCAAAGTGCCGCGCGATCAGCTGCACCGTGTTTTCCAGCTCGCGCTCGCGATTGGCCAGGGTTCGTTCGCGAAATTCGCCGACCGCCATGGCGGTCACGGCGAAGATCCCAGCGACCAGCAACACGCCGCACAGGGTCAGCCACAGCACTGGTCCGCGGCGAATCGCTGCCTCCCAGCCGTTCTTCACGGCTAGGGACATTCCTGCTGCGACCCCTGATAAGACCTGGCGCATTCCCCCTCCCTGGAGGGACAGGAATACGCCGCACAAATGGCGCAAAGCTTAGGAAAACCAGTTACCTAAGCATTAATCTCGTTGCGCGATCCCAGTCGTGTTCAGCAAGCCGCTGCGCTGCATCACTAACCGCGCGTTAATGCGAGGTACCAGCGCTCTTGTCGCCACCGCCATTGCGCAGCCGCCCGACCACGCCGGTCGGAAAAAAGTAGACGCTGGCGATGAAGAGCAGCCCGAGCCACAGCAGCCAGCGGTCGGGATGCAACAGCCCCGGCAGCAGCGGCAGGCCGGCTTCCGACGCCGCCTTGGAAGCGACGCCCATCAGCGACTGCAGATAGTTCTGGGCAAGGATGAAAATGGTGGCGCCGATGATCGCGCCGTAGATCGTGCCCATGCCGCCGATCACCACCATCAGGAGGATGTCCAGCATGATCGAGAAGCTGAGCGAGGTATCGGGGCCGGCATAGCGCAGCCACAGTGCATTGAGGATGCCGGCGCCGGCGGCCACCAGTGCGGCGAGGCAGTTGGCGTAGGTCAGGTGGAAGACGGTGCGGAAGCCGAGCGCCTCGGCGCGGAAACGGTTTTCGCGGATCGCCTGCAACACGCGCCCGAACGGCGAGTTCACCACCCGCAGCAAAGCGAGGATCATCACCGCCGAGACGGCGAACAGCAGATAATAGGTCAGGATGCGGCCGTTGACCTCGAAGCCGAGCACGTTCCTGGAGATCAGCACCGTGCCGGGGCGCAGCAGCTCCGGCAACTGAAAGCTGCGGCCGTCCTCGCCGCCGGTCAGCCAGGACAGCTGCGAGGCCAGCACCTGGAAGGCGGACGCGACCGCGAGCGTGATCATGGCAAAGAAGATCGCGGCGACCCGCAGCGAGAACAGTCCGATCGCAAGCGCAAGCAGCGCAGACAGCGGCAGGCCGACGACGATGCCGGTTGCAACCGCGGCCCAATTCGGGCCCATTCCATACAGTGCGATCGCGATCGCGTAGCTGCCGATCCCGTAGAACATGGTGTGTGCGAACGACACCGAGCCGGTATAGCCGAGCAGCAAATCATAGGAGGCGACCAGCGCGGCGAAGACGCAGATCTTGGCCGCGACGTTCAACGCCTTCGCCCCGGGGAACAGGAACGGCGTCGCCACCAGCGCCAGGATGATGAGGACGAGAACGAGCGTGAGCACGCGGCTACGCGGCGGGTCGCCCGAGAGGATCATCATCGGCTGGTCACCGCATAGAGGCCGCGCGGCCGCCACATCAGAATGGCGACCATCAGCAGGATGTTGGAGACGAGAGCGAGTTTTGGCAGCAGGAAGCCGCCGTAATTGGCGACCATCGCCACCAGGATCGCGCCAATGAAGCAGCCGCCGATCGAGCCGAGGCCGCCGATGATGACGACGATGAAGATCAAGACGGTGAGGTCGTCGCTCATGGAGGCGTGCACCTGCTCGCGATACAGCGCCCACATCACGCCGCCGAGGCCGGCCAGCGCCGATCCCGTCATGAACACGCCGAGGAACAGGCGGCGGATGCGATAGCCGAGCGCCTCGACCATCTCGCGGTTCTCGACGCCGGCACGGATCAGAAGCCCGAGCTTGGTTCGGTTGAGCACGAGCTGGATCGCGATGAAGACGGCGAGGCCGATCAGCATCGCCAGCACGCGGTATTTGGCGATCGCGACGTCGCCGAAAATGAAGGAGCCGCGCAGCGAGGTCGGCAGCGGCGTCGGGATGATCTGCGGCCCCCACACCGCATAGAGCGTCTGCTCGGCGACGATCAGGCCGCCCGTCGTCATCAGGATCTGCTTCAGATGCTGGCCGTAGACGGGCAGGATCAGCACCCGCTCGACGATCAGGCCGAGCGCGCCGGTGACCGCCATCGACAGCAATGCCGCCGGCGCCAGCACCGCGAGGTTCATCCACAGCGAATCCGCCTGAAGGGAGGCCGCGAACGGCGCCAGCACCAGGGTCGCGACATAGGCGCCGACCGCGATGAAGGCGCCATGGCCGAAATTGAGCACGTCCATCAGGCCGAACACGAGCGTGAGGCCGGAGGCCATGATGAAGATCATCATGCCCATGGCGAGGCTCGCGGCCGTCAGCGTCAGCCAGGTGCTGGGGGAGCCGATCAGCGGGATCATCACGAGGGCGACCGCGATCGGCAGCAGGATCGGCGCGATGTCGCGCTTCGGCTTCGGCAGCGGATCGGTTGCCGCGAGTTCAGTCACTGATGCGCCTCCAAGCTCAGGCCGAGCAGTCGTTCCTGGAGCGGCACGTCGGAGGCCAAGGCCGCCATCTCGCCGCGATGAACGATGGTGCCGTTGTCCATCACCAGCACGTTGTCGCCGAGCTCGCGGGCGGCAAAGAAATTCTGCTCGACCATCAGGATGGTGGCGCCCTTGCGCTTGATCTCCTTCAGGCACTCGATCAGCGCCATCACGATCGCGGGTGCCAGCCCCTTGGTCGGCTCGTCGATCAGCAAGAGCTTGCGCGGTTCGACGATGGCGCGGGCAATCGACAACATCTGCTTCTGTCCACCCGAGAGACTCCCCGCGCGCGACAGCCAGAACCGGCGCAGCGCCGGGAAGAAACCAAAAATCCAGTCGAGCTGGGTGTCGTCGAGCGGTCCGTCGCGCGCCGCCAGCATCAGATTTTCCTTCACCGTGAGGTCGGAAAACACCGCCATGCTCTCCGGCACGTAGCCGATGCCGAGCCGCGCGATGTCGGGCGTCGCACGGCTCTCGATGCGTTCGCCGGCGAGGCTGATCTCGCCGGAAGAGGCCTGCCAGAGGCCCATGATGGTGCGCAGCGTCGTGGTCTTGCCGGCGCCGTTGCGGCCGAGCAGCATCGTGGTCTGCCCCTGCGCGACGGCGAGATCGATGCCCTGGAGAATATGATAGCGGCCGATATGGGTGTGTACGCCGGAGAGCTGGAGCAGGTCGGTCATGCCGCGCTCCCCGCAGCTTTCTCCCCTGCAGCTTTCCTGGGTGCGACGCCCAGATAAGCCTCCTGCACGATCGGTGAGGCGATCACCTCGGCCGGTGGCCCGTCGGCAACAAGTTGCCCGTTATGCAACACGATGATGCGGTCGGCGAGCGAGCGGACGACGTCCATCTTGTGCTCGACGAGGAGAATGATCTTGCTTTTATCCTGCTTGAGCTGCGCGATCAGGTTCAACACCACCGGCACCTCGTCGATGCTCATGCCTGCGGTTGGCTCGTCGAACATGAACACCTTCGGCTCCAGCGCAATCATCAGCGCAACCTCGAGCTTGCGCTGATCGCCATGCGACAGTGCGGTCGCGGCCACGCCGCGGCGGCCGCCGAGCGCGACCTGATCCAGAATCGCATCAGCGCGGGCGATCAGCTCACGGCGGACCGTCCAGGGCCGCAGCATGTCGTAATGCGTGCCGTCGGCGGCCTGCACGGCGAGGCGGACGTTTTCCTCCACCGAGAGGTTCGGAAACAGATTGGTGAGCTGGAAGGCGCGCCCCAGGCCTGCGCGCGTCCGCATCGGCGCCGAGTGCCGGGTGATGTCGGTACCGTCGAACAGGATGCTGCCGGTTGATGCGCGAAGCTGTCCGGAGATCAGGTTGAAATAGGTGGTCTTGCCGGCGCCATTCGGGCCGACGATCGCGGTGAGTTCGCCGGGGCGGAAGCTGCAGGTGACGCTGTTGACTGCGACATGACCGCCGAAGCGGATGGTCAGGTCGCGGGTTTCGAGGGTCAGCGTCATTGGTCTGGCAAATGATGAGAGGAGGAAACGATCCGCGGTCGCGGTGCGCTCCCTCCCCCGCTTGCGGGGGAGGGCTGGGGAGAGGGTGCCTCCGCAGGCGAGAACCCACAAGAGGACAGAGCCCTCTCCCGGCCTCTCCCGCAAGCGGGAGAGGTGAAGCAAGACAGCTCAGCGCTTGTTGCGGACCGGAACGTCCATGTCCTCGATCTTCAGCTCGCGCACCGGCTCGAGCACGGCCCAGGCGACGTTCGGATCGACCTTGACCTTGAAGTGATACATGCTCTGGAGCGCTTGATGGTCTTCCTTGCGGAACATCATCTTGCCCTTCGGCGTGTCGAACTCCAGCCCTTCCATGGCCGTGATCAGCTTCTCGGTGTCGGTCGACTTCGCCTTGGTCACGGCGGCGACGACGGACATCGCGGCGGCGAAGCCACCCGCGGTGAAGAAGTCCGGCGGCGAGTTGAAACGCTTCTGGTGCTCGGCGACGAACCAGTCGTTCACCGGGTTCTTCGGAATCTCATAGAAATAATACGTGGCGCCTTCCATGCCGGGCAGGCCCTTGTAGGCCGCGAGCGCCGGCAGGATGTTGCCGCCGGTGGACAGTTCGATGCCGTAGCGCTTCGGGTCCATGTCCTGGAGCTTTGCCAGAGGATTGCCGGCGCCGGCCCAGATCACCCAGATCACCTTGCGGCCCGGCTTGTCCTTCAGCGCGTCGAACAGGCGCTGGCCAACCGCGGTGAAGTCGGTGGTCGAGGTCGGGGCATATTCTTCGGCGGCCAGCGTCGCGCCGGTCCTGGCGAGCGCCTCCTTGAAGGCGGCGACGCCGTCGCGGCCGAACGCGTAGTCCTGCGCCAGCGTCGCCACGGTGACGCCCTGCTTGCCGATCGCGACCGCGTTGGAGATCGCGTCCTGCGACGAGTTACGCGCGGTGCGGAAGATGTAGCGATTCCACTTCTCGCCGGTAATCTGATCCGCGACCGCGGGCTCGACGATCAGGATCTTCTTGTTCTCCTCGGCGACAGGCAGGATCGCGAGTGCCGCGGCCGACGAGGTCGTGCCGATCGCGATGTCCACCTTGTCGTCCTGATAAGCTTCCGCGAGCGCCGCCTTGGAGAGATCGGGCTTGCCCTGGTCGTCCTTGGTGATGACGACGATCTTGCGGCCGTCGAGCGTCATGGTGCCCTTGGTGGCGTATTCAAAGCCCATCTGCAGGCCGGTCTCGGTCTGCTTGGCGTAGGCTTCGAGCGGGCCGGTCTTGCCGTAGATCAGCGCGATCTTGAGATCGTCGGCCTGTGCGCAGGTGCTCGCGGCGAAGGCGAGAATGGCTGTTGTTATGATGAGTGAACGACGCACGATGGTCCCTCCTGATTTAACGTTTCTCGGCCATAGCGATTTGCACAACAGTGCGAATATTGCAATTACACCTTACGGCCGCCTTGCGCGGGAGCGCGTGTGACACTGTGTTGATGCGTGCGTGGCGGCTTGCCTCTGCCGAAGAAATCGGCAGCGCCGGACCTTCCGGTGCGCTGATGTCACCTCGGATCGGGCTGAGCATGCTTTGCAAAGCAAGGGTGTGGACGGCGGAGCGGTTACCGCCGATAGCCGCTCGCGCGCGAATAGCCTTGGCGGTTCTGCTGCGTCGGCCGGCTTGCGACGTTCGCCCGGGCCTCGCTGGAGACGGGCGTTGCGAGCTTCAGCTCCTCCAGGAAGATCGGCCGGGCGAAATAATAGCCCTGCGCGTAGCGGATCTTGGTTGCAGCCTGGAGATAGGCGAGCTCCTCGTAGGATTCGATGCCTTCGGCGATCACGGTCATCCCGAGCGCTTCGCTCAAGGATTCGATCGCACGCAGGATGCCCTGGTTGCGCGGGCGCTTGTGAATGTCGGTGATGAAAGAACGGTCGATCTTGATCTCGTCGGCGGTGATGTCGGCGAGCGCAGAGAGCGAGGAATAGCCGGTGCCGAAATCGTCGATCGAGATGCCGACACCGAGCTTGCGGAACATCGGCAGGATTTCGGCCTGGAAATGATTCTTGGCGACGAAGGCGTCTTCCGTCACCTCGATCATGAAACGCTGCGGAAAGCCGGTGTCGTCGAGCGCCTGCGCAAAGCTGCGCATGAATTCGGGGTTGCCGGCCTGCTTGGCCGCGACGTTGATGCTGATGGTCGCTTCCGCGCCAAACGTCTCGTTGATCAGGTCGATCGATTTGACGATTTCGGCGAGCACGAGATGGGTCAGCTCGTCGATCAGCCCGAGTTCGCCGGCAAGATTGATGAACGAGCCGGGTGCCTGGATCACACCTTCGTCGTCGCGCAGCCGCACCAGGGCCTCGATGCCCTTCACGTCCTGCGTGCGGATGTCGACCTTGGACTGGAAGGCGCAGCAGAAGCGCTTCTCCAGGATGGCCTGCCGCAGCGACTGCTCGATCTTCATCCGCGCCAGCGCCTCGCGCTCCATGCTGGAGTCGAAGAAGGCCGCCGATCCCTTGCCGTCATTCTTGATGCGGTACATCGCGATGTCGGCGTTCTGACGCAGCGTCTCGAAGCTGCTTCCGTGATCGGGATAGAGGCTGATGCCGACGGAGGTGGAGGCGAAGACTTCCGAATTGTCGATGAAGAACGGCGCCGTCAGCCGCTCCAGCGTCGACTGCATGAATTCGGCGACTTCCTCCTGGCTCTGGATCGGCGACAGCAGCAGCAGGAATTCGTCGCCGGAGATGCGCGACAGCATGTCCGAATCGCGCAAGTCGCGCCCGAGCCGCTTCGACAGCTCGGCCAGCAGGGCATCGCCGACGGCGTGGCCGTAATAATCGTTGATGTGCTTGAAATTGTCGACGTCGAGAAAGGCGAGCGCAAAGCGCTCGCCGGCGCGACCCTGCGCGAGCAGGCTGGTGGCGCGATGTTCGATCACGCGCCGCGAAGGCAGGCCGGTCAGCTCGTCGAAATACGCCGAGCGGAACAGCTGGTCCTCGAAATTCTTCTGCTCGGTGATGTCGGAGGAGGCCGAGATCAGCAGTTCGCGTCCGTCGAGGCGGATCGGACGATGGGTGGTCAGCAGCACCTGGCGTGTGGCTCCGTCGTGGAGCGCTTCCTCGGCGACGACCAGCTGGCCGGAGCTCAGGGCCCGCTGGCAAGCTTCCCGGCGCGGCGTGAGATTGGGTGAGGGACGGCTGCCGTCCATGCCGAGCTGGGCGGCCGCGACATCGTTGACCAGGAGAAATTCGCCTTGCGCGTCCTGCACGGTCAGGCCGGCAGGCAGCATTCTAACGATTTCCTTGAGGAATCCGAGTTCGGCTTCACTCGCGCCGGAATATTTGTTGTCGTTCATAGAAGTCATGAATCTTGTTGTTTCAGCGCGCATTTGCAATGGCGCGATCTTGCGCAGTTCCCTCTTAAGTTTGGTTAAGGGGTCCGGAGAAATACGGGGGTGTTTTGCGGCGATGCGACGCGCGCAGCCCATCGTCATTAACAGCGGGTCAACGCGCCCAGCGAAACCGCGCGCGATCGGCTTTCGTTTGCGCTGTGTCTAACCGCTTTTGGGGATGCGGCATTGCATGGTGCAATGAAGTCCGGTCCTGAGATAGAAGACCTCGGACTTGCCGTCGAAGGCCGACAGTGCCGACTTCAACAGCTTGGTGCCGAAACCGGGCTCGGAGACCTTGTCCACGCTCGGGCCCTCCGTTTCATCCCAGGTGACGGTCAGACGGTCGTCGCTGACTGTCCATGACACCTGCAGCAATCCGCGCGGCGCGGAGAACGCGCCATATTTGCCTGCGTTGGTGGCGAGCTCGTGAAACATCAATGACAGGGTGACCGCGAGCTTCGGCGGCAGGAACAGCCGGTCGCCGTTGAGGGAGAAGCGGACATGGCCGTAAGGGCCGAGCTCGGAGATCAGGAGGTCGCGAATGTCGCAGCCGGCCTTGTCGATCCGCGAGATCAAATCATCGGTCGCGGCAAGCGACCGCAGCCGCGGATCAATCCGGGCCCAGATTTGCGGCTGATCATGCAGCACCTGATGCAGCACGGCATGCACCGTCGACAGCTTGTTCTTCAGCCGGTGCTGGAGCTCGTCGACCAGCAGCTTGCGGTAGTCTTCTTCCTCGATCAGGCGTCTGGAAATCCGACGCTGCTCGACGAGGAGCGAGCGATAGTGCTCGACGCCCCAGATGGTCAGCGCGCAGACCGCCCAATAGAGCGCCAGCAGGGCAAATCGCGAGGGATCGGCCAAGGCATCGCCGAAATTCACGACCACGCCGAGCACGCCGCCGACCAGCGCCGTGATGACGCCGATGCGGAAGCCGCCGAACGCGGCCGCAAAGAACACGGCCGGGAAATACGGCGTGAAATAGACGTCGGGCCGCATATGGGCGAGAGCCCAGCGCGCCAGGGTCGCAACCAGCAGGCAGGTGACCGCAAACGCAAGGCTCAAGCCGAGCGACGGCGGTGCCGCGCCCCGCCAGCCCTTGCGGAATTCGTCGATCAGCTTCCCCATGCGCAGTCCGGTTGCGATATGCGTGCGACAATCGAGCGGTAGCCGGGAATGTTACGCATGCCGCCGGCGCAAGCAAAGCTTGCCTTGTCGGAAGCCGGCAGGAATAGTGCCTGCTGCGGCGCCGAGTGTCGCGGCGCCGGGATCGATCGGTGTCCGCCATTTGGCTTCAAGAGGTTCGAAAACAGGGACATTCCATGGGCAGGCTGGATGGCAAGGTCGCGGTGATCACGGGCGCGACGAGCGGGATCGGGTTGCGGACTGCGGAAGTCTTCGTTGCCGAAGGTGCCAAAATTGTGATCGCGGGCCGGCGTATACCGGAAGGCGAGGCGCTGGCGAAGCAGCTCGGGGCGGCTTGCGTCTTCCGCCAGACGGATGTGACGGTCGAAGCGCAGATGCAGGCGCTGATCGGGCTCGCGGTGGACAAATTCGGCCGCATCGACTGCCTGTTCAACAATGCTGGCGGCCCGGCGCAGACCGGTGGCGTCGAAGCCCTCGAGGTCGAGCGCTTCGACGCGGCGATGGCGACCTTGGTGCGCAGCGTCATGCTCGGCATGAAGCACGCCGCGCCCCAGATGAAGAAGCAGGGTTTTGGCAGCATCATCAACAACGGCAGCATCGCTGGCCGTCTCGCCGGTTTCTCGTCCTCGATGGTCTATGGTGCGGCCAAAGCGGCGGTGATCCATCTCACCAAATGCGTGGCGATGGAACTCGGCGAGTCCAACGTGCGCGTCAACTCAATCTCGCCCGGCGCCATCGCGACCGGCATTTTCGGCAAGGCGCTCGGGCTTTCGACCGATGCGGCGGAGAAGACGCCGGCGGTAATGCGCGAAGTCTACAAGACCGCGCAGCCGATCCCGCGCGCCGGCCTTCCTGATGACATCGCCCATGCCGCGGTGTTCCTGGCCAGCGACGAATCCAGCTTCATCAACGGACATGACCTCGTCATTGACGGCGCGATGACCGGCGGCCGCAACTGGACTCAGCAGCAGCAGGGCTACGTGGCCCTGCGCAAGGCGTTCGATCAGGGGGCGTAGGCGCTCTCGTGCCCCGGACGCGGTGCGGCGCGAAGTGCCGCACCGCAGAGCCGGGGCCCATCTCTCAGAGCTGAATGTGCCTCAAGATTCTGGGTCCCGGCTCGCGCTTCGCGCGTCCGGGACACGAGAGGCGAGCACTAAACCGCCTTCACCCTTACCCGCAACCCATCCCGCGGCTTCGGGATCGGCCATATCTGCCAGTCCGGCTTGTAGCCTGGCTCCAGCGACACCTCGATGTTCTGCAAGAAGTGCCGCGCGAAGCATTTCGCCTGCATGTAGGCGAAGTGCAGGCCGAGACACATATGCGCGCCGCCCCCGAACGGCACCCAGGCGAAGCGGTGACGGTTGCGTTGCGCCTCCTCGGTGAAGCGAGAAGGATCGAAGCGATCCGGCTCCGGCCAGATGTCCTTCATGTGGTGGGTGTAAAGCGGGTTAACGCCGATCGCTGTACCGGCCGGAATCGTAAAGCCCTTGAAGGTG
This sequence comes from Bradyrhizobium sp. 197, assembly GCF_023073375.1. Taxonomy (NCBI): domain Bacteria; kingdom Pseudomonadati; phylum Pseudomonadota; class Alphaproteobacteria; order Hyphomicrobiales; family Nitrobacteraceae; genus Bradyrhizobium; species Bradyrhizobium sp. 197. The sequence goes on from NZ_JADPJJ010000024.1 coordinate 61,186, forward strand.
AAATCGCGCATCGCGCGGCGCGGCATCGAGGGCACCGGCGGCTTGATCCGCAGCGCTTCCTTGAAGGCCATCTCCGACAGCGGCATCTTTTCGAGATCGTCGAAGCTGCTTGGCGCATCGGGGGCGAGCCCCAGCGCCATAATTTCCGCGCGCAGTTTGTCCTGCCAGTCGGGGTTTGCCGCGAGCTCGCCGACGAACGACGTCAGCGACGATGTCAGCGTGTCGTGCGCCGCCATCATCAGGAAGCTCATGTGGTCGATGATGTCCTGTTCCGAGAGCAGCGCGCCGTCCTCGTGGGTTGCGCGGCAGAGCTGCGAGAACAGATCATCGCCGCCGTGGTTGCCGCGTCGCAGCGGAATCTGCTCGCGGAAATAGCCGACGATGCGCTTGCGGCCCCTGACGCCGGCCGCCATCTGCGTGCCGGGCAGTGGCCGGCGGATCGGAGCGACGGCGGCGGCGACCATGTCGACGAAGGCGCGGTTGACCTCGTCGACCTCCGGCCCGATATCGGCGCCGAGAAAGGACGCCGCGGCGAGATCGAGCGTGAGCTGCTTCATCGCCGGATAAAGCTGCATCTCGCCGGGCTTGGCCTTCCACTGCGCGACGCGCGCGGCGATGCCGCGGTCGAGATCGCTCAGATACGACTTCATCGGCCCGGACTTGAACGCGACCGACAGCGCCTTGCGGTGCAGCCGGTGCTCGTCGAAATCCAACAGCATCAGGCCGCGCGGAAATAGCAGGCCAAGCACCTTGTTCCAGCCGTGGGTGGACGAGAACAGCTTTTGCTGGTCGAACAGCACGAGTTCGTTGGCCTCGGGGCCAAGCAGCACGACATTGGTCTCGCCGAAAAAATGTGTGCGATAGACCGGGCCGTATTTGGCGCCGTTCGCCTCAATATGCCCCTTGGGGTCGGCGAGCACCTGAAAGGTCTTGCCGATGATCGGCCAGCCTTCGTCGCCGGGGATGTGTGTCAGCTCGTTGCGCTTGGGCGGAGTGAAGCCGAGCGCAGGGGCGGCCACATTCTGCATCGACATGACGATTGCTCCGGTTGGCTAGACCCGGCCAGCATAGCACAATCCGGCTAGGATGACTCTGCGCTTACCGCTTTGCCGCTTCCTTCTGCAAATCCGGCGCGTTGACGGCCGGAATCGCAACGCGGCCGGCGCCGGTCACCTTCAACGCTTCGGCGGCCTTCTCATTCTGCATGATCTTGGCCATCACGGCCTGTCCCGCTCGTTCGAAGATCGCGCGGTTCTCGATCACGAATTTTTGCGACTTACGCAAGCCGTCGATATAGCCGTTGATCTCCGGCACCACGTAGCGCGCGACAAGGTCCCAGCTCCGGCGCGTGTTCTCCGGATTGGCCCAGTCGTGCACGAAGCCGATGACGGCGCCGACACCGCCGGACACCTGCATCACATTCTTGATCATCTTGACGAGATCGTCGGGCGTGCCGATGACGGAGGCAGCGCCCTCGACGAAGGCGGTCTTGTCCACGGCCTCGTCGGGTGAGGCGAACGCGGTCAGGCCCGGCCGCTGCAGCGTGCCGACGTTATATTCATTGTGCCAGCGCATCAGGCCGGGGCCGGCCTCGCGGCGAGCCTGCTCGCGCGTCTCGGCGACGTGCCAGGTCAGCAACACGCGCCAGTTCGCGCGATCGACTGTGGTGCCGTGCTTCTGGGCGGCATCCTCGGCGAACTGCCATTGCTGCTGCAGCGACATCAAACCCTGCGTCGTCATCGAACCCAGCGAGATGATGCCGATGCCGTATTTGCCGGCGAGCGTCATGCCGGAAGGCGAGATCTGCGAGGCCACCACGAACGGCATCTCCTCCTGCAGCGGCAGGAGCTGCAGCGCGGCGTCGTTCATGGTGAACCAGTCGCTCTTGGCGGTGACACGCTCGCCGTTGAAGAGGCGGCGGATCACCCCTATCGCCTCGTCCTGACGGTCGCGCTGCGTCATCGGATCGATGCCGAGCGTATGTGCGTCGGAGGCGAGCGCGCCGGGCCCGGAGCCGAAAATGGCGCGGCCGCCGGTCATGTGGTCGAGCTGCACCATGCGCTGCGCGACGTTGTAGGGATGGTGATAGGGCAGCGACACCACGCCGGTGCCGAGCTTGATCCGCTTGGTGCGCTCGCCGGCCGCGGCCAAAAACATCTCGGGCGAGGCGATCATTTCCCAGCCGGAAGAGTGATGCTCGCCGCACCAGAACTCGTCATAGCCGAGGCTGTCCAACTGCTCGACCAGGTCGAGATCGCGCCGGAACTGGAGCATCGGATGCTCACCGATCGGGTGATGCGGGGCAAGGAAGGCTCCGAACTTCAGGCGCGCCATGGCGTTCTCTCCGGCTTTGATTTTTTGTTTGTTTGTGGCGCGAAGCTACGTGCTGGAGACAGCGAAGGCAATCGTGCGATGTCCCGCGCGACGGAATGCAGGCATGCGATGGAGCTGCCCCTTCTCCTCTCTCCGGGGAAGAAGTGAGACCTCGCGATTCCTACCTCGGAGGTAATCGCGCGGATGACGCCGATCTGGGAGCATCGACGCGCTGAAATCCGAAGGGCTCGCGCGTCGATGCATCAAACCGTCACAAAGCAGATCGATTCGTCACGCCGCTGGTGGGCGCTGGCGATCGTCGTGGCCGCTCAGTTCATGTTCGGCGTCGATGCCTTCATCGTGAACGTTGCCATCCCCACGATAGCTGTCGATCTGCACGCAACGCCGGCGCAGATCGAATCCGTCGTCGCGATTTACCTGATCGCTTATGCCACGCTGGTCGTCACCGGCGGCCGGCTCGGCGACATCCACGGCACCAAAAACGTCTTTCTGGCCGGCCTGCTCGGCTTCACCCTGACGTCGCTGTGGTGCGGCCTCGCGCTGTCAGGCGCTGAGCTGATCATCGCCCGGCTGGCGCAGGGTGCGACCGCCGCGCTAATGGTGCCGCAGGTGCTGGCGACGCTGCATCTCCTGTTCGCGGATGAACAGCGCAACCGCGCCTTCGCCATCTACGGCATCGTGCTCGGGCTCGCGGGCGCCGCCGGCTTCCTGCTCGGCGGGCTCCTGGTCACGATCGATCTCGCCGGCACCGGCTGGCGCTCGGTGTTCTTCGTCAATGTGCCCTGCGGTCTCGTCATCGCGGCTGCGGCGTGGCGCATCATGCCCTCGGTGCCGCGTCGCGCCGGCACGCGGCTCGATATCACGGGCAGTATCGTTCTGTTCGCTGGATTGCTGTGCCTGATCGGACCGCTGCTGTTCGGCCACGATGTCGGCTGGGCGCCGTGGTTGTGGGCGGTGATGGCGATCGGCGCCGTGATTCTCCTCGCCTTCCCGAAACTGGAGCATGCCGTGGCACGCGCCGGTGGCATGCCGCTGATTGATCTGACCTTGCTGGCGGACGCCGCCTTCCTGCGCGGCCTCGGCGCGGCGTTCTTTTTCTTCTTTGCAAATCTCTCGTTCTACCTGGTCATGACGCTGTTCATGCAGCGGGGACTGAAAATCCCCCCACTCGCGGCCGGCACGGCCTTCATTCCGCTCGCGCTCGCTTTCGTCGTGGCCTCGCGCCACAGCAGCGCACGCGCGCGGCATCGCTACACCAAAGCCTTGATCGAGGGATGCGCGCTTCAGATCGCGGGCCTCGTCGCGCTTGCGCTTGTCGTGCTTTATGACGACACGCCGTCGGCGCTCCTGCTCGCGCTCACCATGATCATCTTCGGCTACGGCCAGGGATTGGTGATGGCGCCGCTCTCGGGCGCGGTGCTTTCGACAGTCAAACCGGTTGCGGCAGGCTCGGCGTCTGGCGTGTACGGCACGACGGCGCAGATCGGAAATGCGGCCGGAGTGGCCGCAATCGGTGCGGTGTTCTTCGCCGTCGAAGCGCTGCAATCAGCGCGCGCAGGATTTCTCGTCTCGCTCGCGCTGTTGGTGACGTTAATCATGATCTGTGCCGCATTCCTGGCGTGGATGCGCCGCGTCTCTGCACGAAGTTGAGGCATTGCGGTTAATACGAGCGGATTTCCGCAGGTTCTCCCGCGATTTAGGAGGTCATCGACAGCACACGGTCTTTTTATTTTGCACTGCAGCAACTATTTGGTTTGGGTGGACGTTGAACGTCGCCTGTCAGGAGCTGCCGTGTCGTTAACCAGAAATATCGATCTCTTGAGACGTCTGCCAAAGCTGGACGGATTGCGCTTCGCCGAGTTCGGCCGGAGCGCCGATACGTCCAGTCCGTTGCAAGAGGTGACGAGCTTCGGCGACAATCCCGGCAATCTGCGCATGTTCTCGTTCGTGCCGGCGCAGTTGCAGAAGCCGCGCGCGCTCGTCGTCGTGCTGCACGGCTGCGGCCAGACGGCGGCAAGCTACGACCTCGGTGCCGGCTGGTCGACGCTCGCCGAGCACTACGGCTTTGCACTGCTGATGCCCGAGCAGCAGCGCGCCAACAACGGCAACACCTGCTTCAACTGGTTCAGTCCGGAGGATACCGCGCGCGATAGCGGCGAGGCGCGTTCGGTTCGCGAGATGATCGCGCACATGACCGAAACGCATCGCCTCGATCCCCGACGCATCTTCATCACGGGCCTGTCCGCCGGCGGCGGCATGACGTCGGTGATGCTCGCGACCTATCCGGAAGTTTTCGCGGCCGGTGCGGTCATCGCGGGACTTCCCTACGGCATCGCGACGAACCTGCGCGAGGCGCTGGACGGCATGTTTCATTCCCCGGCGCGGCCCGCGCGCGAGCTCGGCGATCTGGTCCGGCGGGCCTCCAATCATCGCGGTCCGTGGCCGAAGATGTCGGTTTGGCACGGCAGCGCCGACCGCACCGTCAATCCCGGCAATGCCAACGAGATCGTCAAGCAATGGCTCGACCTGCACGATCTGCCTGAATTGCCGATGGCGGAGACTAATGTCGACGGTTACCCGCGCCAGGCCTGGTGGAACAAGGACGGCGAGACGCTCGTCGAGTCCTACGCTATCACCGAGATGGCGCACGGCACGCCGCTCGGCATCGCCGACAACGATCACCGCTACGGTGTGGAAGGCGCGTTCCTGATCGAGGCCGGCATCTCCTCATCCTACCACATCGCAAAATTCTTCGGCCTGACCGGCTGGATTGCGGATGCCGCGAAGACGGCGGAGGCGAAGCCCGCCGCCCCGTCGAAGCCGCCGCTGACATCCGCGCCGCATCTGGCCCGTTCGATCCGCGCTGCGGTCGCCGAAGAGCCGGCCGAGCCGAAGCGCGAGGAGGTCCGCGGCCTCGATCTCGGCCAGATCATCACGCGCGCGCTCACGGCTGCGGGATTGATGAAATAACTCAGGCGGTCGCGCCGATCCATTCGATCGGCGTCACCGTCACCTCGCCGCCGGCGACCTTGCGCGTCATCTCCTGATAGGCCTTGAAGAAGTCGCGCGATTGCAGCGTTTTTTGCGCGGCATCATCCGCGACGCTGGCGAGATGAAAATAGCTGCCGTCGTCGCGATTTTTGAGGACACGATAGCCGATCCGTCCTTTCAACTCCGGATCGCCGTCGATCGCCTTGATGAAGCGGCCGACCTCCTGGTGCCAGGCCTCCGTCGTGCCGTTCTTGAATTCGTACTGGATCATGAAGTGCTTCATGTGACGCTCCCTGTTCGTCTTGTGCGTCATCATCTGCGCGCTGGTAGCGATCCTGCAAGTATGGACAAAATTGATAGTATGGACTTTTTCGGCGCTGCTCCTATCGTCTTCCCGAAGATGGAGGAGACGACATGGCCAAGGAAAGTGCAAAGCCGAACCCGGCGCGGGCCTGTCCGGTCGCGGCCTTTCAGAAAATGATCAGCGGCAAGTACAAGCTGCGCATCGTCTGGGACCTCAAGGACGGCCCGCGCCGCTATGGCGAGATCAGGAGCGGATTGCTGCGCGGCACGGAAGGCAGCGCCGAGATCACGCCGCGCGTGCTCAGCCGCGAGTTGAAGGCGCTGACCGAAAGCGGCCTGATCGACCGCAAGGATTTTGGCGAGGTGCCGCCGAAGGTCGAGTATCGCCTGACCCGCAAGGGCAAGAGTTTTGTGCCGGTGGTCGCCGCGATCCGCGATTGGGGCGATCGTAACCTCAGTGAGCTCGCAGCGCTGGCAGACGCCGCAGAATAGGCCCTTACATCTCGCCGGTGATGAACGGATTGGTCATCCGCTCCTGGCCGATGCTCGAGCCGGCGCCGTGGCCGCAGATGAAGCCGACATCGTCGCCCAGCGGCAGCAGCTTGGTCTTGATCGAGCCGATCAACGTCGCGTGACTGCCGCCGGGCAAATCGGTGCGTCCGACCGAGCCCGCGAACAGGACGTCGCCGACGTGGGCGAAGCGCATGTCCTTGTTGAAGAACACCACGCTGCCGGGCGAGTGACCGGGGCAATGATAGATGTCGAACTGGAGATCCCCGATCGCCACGCTGTCGCCCTCGTCGAGCCAGCGGTCCGGCTCGAAATTGCGCACCCCGGTCATGCCGAAGCGCGCGCCGCTCTCGACCACGTTGTCGAGCAGGAATTTGTCCGCGACATGCGGGCCCTCGATCGGTACCTTCAGCGCATCGCGCAATTCGGCCGCGCCGCCGACATGGTCGATATGGCCGTGGGTCAGCCAGATCTTCTCCACGGTGACGCCGGTCTGCTTGATGGCGTCCAGGATCTTCGGCACGTCGCCGCCGGGATCGATCACCACGGCCTTCTTGGAAGGCTCGTCCCAGATGATGGTGCAATTCTGCTCGAACAGCGTCACGGGAACGATGATCGCGCCGGCCTTGGCTTGTGTCTCATGTTGCTCGCTCATGGGGCTCACAATGCCGATTTTTGCCATGCCGCCAAGCAAAAGATTCGTGCCCTGGCCGGGGAACAGGGGCAGCTGCCGTCACACGGCGGTCCCAATTCGCCTGCTGTTTTGAACCGGGGCGCTGCTCTCGCGTTCTCCTGCGCGAGACTCAAGATTTCAGGTGGTTTCCCGCATGGCTCAGGGTGGCAGCAATTGGTGGCGCGACGGCATCTTCTATCAGATCTACCCGCGCTCGTTTCAGGACTCCGACGGCGACGGTGTCGGCGATCTCGCCGGAATCCTCCGGCGGCTGCCTTATGTGAAATCGCTCGGCGTCGACGCGATCTGGCTGTCGCCGATCTTCCCCTCGCCGATGGCCGATTTCGGCTACGACATCTGCGACTATACCGGCATCGAGCCGCTGTTCGGCACGATGGAGGACTTTGATGCGGTACTCGCGGCCGCGCATGACAACGGCCTCAAGCTGATCCTCGACCTCGTGCCGAACCACACCTCGGACCAGCATCCCTGGTTCGTCGAGAGCCGGTCCTCGCGCGATAATCCCAAACGCGACTGGTACATCTGGCGTGACCCGGCAGGCGATGGCGGGATGCCGAACAATTGGCTGTCCGAGTTCGGCGGCAGTGCGTGGCAGTTCGACGAGACGACGGGACAATACTATTACCACGCCTTCCTCGCCCAGCAGCCCGACCTCAACTGGCGCAATCCTGACGTCCGCGCGGCGATCTACGAGGTGATGCGGTTCTGGCTCGAGAAGGGCGTCGACGGCTTTCGGGTCGACGTGATCTGGCACCTGATCAAGGACGCCGATTTCCGCGACAATCCGCAGAACCCGCATTATGTCGAAGGCCGGCCGCCGAACGAAAGGATCCTCACGCAATATTCCACCGACCAGCCGGAGGTGCACGACGTCATCGCAGAGATGCGGCGTGTCACCGATGCGCATGATGCGCGCGTGCTGATCGGTGAGATCTATCTGCCGCTGCACCGGCTGATGGCCTATTACGGCAACGACCTCACCGGCGCGCAGATGCCGTTCAATTTCGCGCTGCTCTCGACGTTCTGGAGCGCGCGCTCGATCGAGAAGATCGTCGGGGATTACGAGAAGGCGCTGCCGAAGGGCGCCTGGCCGAACTGGGTGCTCGGCAATCACGATCGCCCGCGCGTCGCAAGCCGCATCGGCGAGGTGCAGGCCCGCGTCGCCGCCATGCTGCTGCTGACCCTGCGCGGCACACCGACGCTCTATTACGGCGACGAGATCGGCATGCATCAGCTCGCGATCGCCCCCGAGGATGTGCGCGACCCCTTCGAGAAGAACGTGCCCGGTATCGGTGTCGGCCGCGACGGCTGCCGCACACCGATGCAGTGGGATTCATCCGGTTTCGCCGGCTTCTCCGACGTCAGGCCGTGGCTGCCGTTGCCGGAGGATCACATCCACGAAAACGTCGTCAATCTCGAAGCCGATTCGCGTTCGATCCTCGCGCTCTACAAGCGCCTGATCGCGTTACGGAAGGCATCTCCGCCGCTGATCGCTGGCGACTATCATCCGATCGCGGCGCAAGGCGATCTGCTGGTCTATCGCCGCGAAGCCGAGGGCAGGGCGGTCATAGTCGTGCTCAATCTCGGCCCTGAGCCGATTGCCGTGACTACCAGCGCGCTAAAGTTTGACAGTGAGATTCTGCTGTCGACGTTTCTGGATCGCGAGGGGGAGAAGCTGGAGGGCGTGCTGGATCTGCGGGGCAATGAGGGTGTGATCATCGCACCGTCCTAACTGTGCGGCGCCCATCTACCCCGGATGTTTAATTCCCCGCGCCGTGTCGTCGATATCGCTCCGCTTCAACAGATAATCCAACCCGCCGACGCGGTACCAGCGATATCCATACGGCTCCAGCACGATGCGGTGCTGGCCGCGTTTGTCGGCGTGGCTGTGGTCTTCCGCAAGCAGATTGATCAGGTGTTCGCCGGCATCATCAGGAAGCGCCACGGAAAATGCGATCTCGCGCGGCTTCTCGTCGAGATTGTGCACGAACAGCACGGAATTGTTGCGCCAGTCATAGCGCATGATGAACACGGCGGGATCGCGCGTCGCAATGATCGCGAAATCGCCCCAGCCGATCTCCGGCACCTCCTTGCGCATGCGGACGATGCGCTCGGTCCAGTTCAGCATCGAGTTGGGATCTCGTCGCTGTTTCGCGACGTTGACATGCGGGTAGCCGTAGGGGCCCTTGTCGATGACGGGGCATGCCGGCTTCTCGCTCTCGGTGAAGCCGCCCTGGGGCTCGGTCGACCATTGCATCGGCGTGCGCGCGCAATTGCGCTCCGGCAATGAAAGATCGTCGCCCATCGCAATCTCGTCGCCATAACGGATCACGGGCGTCCCCGGCAGCGTGCACATCAGGCTGTAGGCGAGCTCGAGCCGCCTGCGGTCGCCGCCGAGCATCGGCGCGAGACGGCGGCGAATGCCGCGGTCGTAGAGCTGCATGTCCTTGTCGGGACCGAAGCGCTTGAACACGATGTCGCGCTGCGCCTTGGTCAGCCGCCCCAAATCGAGCTCGTCGTGATTGCGCAGGAACAGGCCCCATTGCGCCGAGGCCGGCCGCGGCTTGGTTGCCTTCAGCGCCTTCGCCAGCGAACGGGAATCGCCGGAGGCCAGCGCATAGAACAGATGCTGGTTGACGTGGAAGTTGAACATCATGTGCATACGATCGCCATCGCGGCCGAAATATTCCATGTCGGTTTTCGGCAGCACATTGGCTTCGGCGAGGATGATGGCGTCGCCCTGGCGCCATTGCAGGAACTCGCGGAATGCGCGCAGCATGTCGTATTGCTCGACCGGCTTCCTCACCTTTGCGCCCTTGGTCGCGATCACGAAGGGCACCGCGTCCATGCGGAAGCCTGAGACGCCGAGTTGGATCCAGAAGCCCATGATCTTGAGGATCTCGGCCTGCACGTGCGGGTTCGAGGTGTTGAGATCGGGCTGGAAGTCGTAGAAGCGATGAAAGTAATACGCGCCGGCTTCCTTGTCGCGCGTCCATGTCGATTTCTGCACGCCGGGAAACACCATGCCCGTGTTGGCATTTGCGGGCTTCTTGTCGGACCACACGTACCAGTCGCGATAGGGCGAATTCTTGTCGCGCCGGGCTTCCTTGAACCAGTGATGCTGGTCCGAGGTGTGGTTGACCACGAGGTCGATGATGATGCGGATGCCGCGCTGCTTGCAGCCATGGGTGAATTCGACGAAATCGCCCAGCGTGCCGTAACGGGAGTCGACGCTGTAAAAGTCGGCGATGTCGTAGCCGTCGTCGCGGCCAGGCGAGGTCTGGAACGGCATCAGCCAGATCGTGGTGATGCCGAGCCCGTGCAGATAATCGAGCCGACGCAGCAGTCCCTTGAAATCGCCGATGCCGTCGCCGTTGGCATCCATATAGGTGCCGACGGACAGGCAATAGAACACGCCGTTCTTGTACCAGAGATCGTCGATCATGCGCCGCAGCCTCGATGTTCCGCCGAGGTGCGGCGGCTGCGTGATAAGTGTTAAGACGAGGTCAGGTTCCGCCTTTCGCCGGGAACGACATGGGAGGTGGAATCGGCTATCCTTCTCCATGGACCACACCGCCCGCATTGCCCTCGTGCCGCCGCCGGACCGCCGTCAGTCCGAGACGGCGCTGGCGATCGCGCGCGGTACCGCACGGTTGCTGCGCTCGCTCGGCTTCACCTGCATCAGCGAATTGCCGCTGCCGTCGGGCCGGCGCGCCGATCTCGTCGCGCTGAACGAACGCGGCGAGGTCTGGATCGTCGAGATCAAATCGTCAGTGGAGGATCTGCGCGCCGATCAGAAATGGCACGAATACCGCGCCCATTGCGACCGGCTGTTCTTCGCCTTCACGCAGGATTTGCCTTGCGGGATCTTTCCGCAAGACACCGGCCTGATCATCGCTGATGCCTATGGCGCGCACATGCAGTGCGAGGCGCCCGAGCACAAGCTCGCTGCGGCCACGCGCAAGCAGATGACGGTGCGATTTGGCATGGCGGCGGCCTTGCGGATCAACCGGCTGGTCGATCCGCAGGGGCATGCGGATTTTTGGGAGTAGCGGGCTCTCGTGTCCCGGACGCGCTGCAACGCGTTGGCGTTGCTGCGCAGCGCCGGGACCCAGAAGGCAGGCGGGGCTTCTAGCTCTCTAAAAAGAATGAGGCCCCGGCTCAACAGCGCATCACTTCGTGCTGCGCTGCGTCCGGGGCACGGTAGCCGTGAGTATTATCGCGGCGCGCGCTTCGCTAGAATCCGCTGCAACGTGCGCCGGTGCATGTTCAGCCGCCGTGCCGTTTCCGAGACGTTGCGGTTGCACATCTCGTAGATGCGCTGGATGTGTTCCCAGCGCACGCGGTCGGCGGACATCGGGTTCGCCGGCAATTCGGATTTGTCCGAGCCGGTCGACAGCAGCGCGGCGACGACGTCGTCGGCATCCGCGGGCTTGGAGAGATAATCGATCGCGCCCATCTTCACCGCGGTCACGGCGGTGGCGATGTTGCCATAGCCGGTCAGCACGATTGCACGGGCGTCGGGGCGCTTCTTCTTGAGCGCCGAAACCACGTCAAGACCGTTGCCGTCGCCGAGCCGCAGATCCACCACGGCGAATGCGGGAGCCGCCTTGCCGATCTGCGCCAGACCGTCCGAGACAGTGTCGCATGACGTCACCGCAAACCCACGCGTTTCCATGGCGCGCGACAGCCGCTCCAAAAACGGCTTGTCGTCCTCCACGATGAGAAGCGAGCGGTCGGTCTGTTCGTTCAATTCGGCGATGGCGTTCAAGGTTTTGTCCTCTCTCCAGCGCGTCTACATATGGCGTCGCAATCGGGCGGTGCCAAGGCCGCCAATAGTCGATCGGCCGTGCTGTGCGACGCAAGGTCGCGGGCTATCCTATTGTTTCTTCGAAGGTCTCGATAGCCTCAAAACGCTCTCGCGGCCACGTGATCTGGACCACTGCGCCATGGTCCGGAAAGGTTCGGTTGGTAAACGAGACCTTGGCGCCGGTGCGTTCGAGCAAGGTGCGTGCGATGAACACGCCCAATCCCAGCCCGCCGCCTTCATCCCGGGTGCGTCGCCGCGACAAATAAGGCTCGCCGATCCGTTTCAGGATGTCGGGCGGAATACCGGGGCCGTCGTCGGAGATCACGATCTCGATCATGTCGTTGTTCCACCACGCGTTGACCTCGACCGTGGTGCGGGCGAAATCGACCGCGTTCTCGACGATGTTGCCGACGCCGTAGAGGATCGCCGGATTGCGCGAACCGACCGGCTCGGCCACGATGGCGACCGCGATACGCACCTTGATATCGACGCCGAAATCGCGGTGCGGCGCCACCACCTCCTCGATCAGCTCCGACAGCTTCATGCGGTCGAACGGCGCGCCTTCGGCGGAGAGCTGGGTGATCTTGCTCAATATGTCGCGGCAACGCTGCGTCTGCTCGCGCAGTGTCTTCAGGTCGGCGGCAAAATTCGCATCCTTCACCGTCTTCTCCAGCTCGCGCGAGATCAGGAAGATCGTCGCGAGTGGCGTGCCGAGTTCGTGCGCTGCGGCCGCCGCCAGGCCGTCGAGCTGGGTCAGATGCTGCTCGCGCGTCAACACCAGTTCGGTGGCGGCCAGCGCGTCCGCAAGTTTCCGAGCCTCTTCGGTGACCTGGAACGAGTAGAGGCTGGTGACGCCGATCGCGAGCACGATCGAGAGCCAGACGCCGACGAGATAGATCGGCGGCAGCACCAGCGGATCATCGGAATCCCAGGGCAGCGGCAGATGGAAGAAGACCAGGACCGAGGCGCAGGCGACAGCCAGTACGCCGAGGCCGAAGGTGAAGCGGGCCGGCAGCGCGGTGGCCGAGATCAGCACGGGCGCGAGGAACAGGAACGAGAACGGGTTCTGGAGTCCGCCGGTGAAGAATAACAGACCCGCCAGCTCCACGATGTTGAGCGCGAGCAGTCCGGCCGCCTGCATCGGCTCCAGCCGCTGCAGCGGATTGGACACGGTCTGGAGCGCCAGATTGAGCGCCGCCGACAGGGCGATGATACTGACGCAGGGGACGATCTCGACGTCGAATTCCAGCCCTTGCGCCACGATGAAGATCGCAGCGAGCTGGCCGAGCACCGCGAGCCAGCGCAGCCGCAGGATCGTGTCCAGGCGGATATGCCGCTGCGAGGGGCGGAAGTCGGAAGCGGCAATTTCAGTCATGTCGGCCAATTTTGCGGTGCCTTCTCGATCACAAACGCAGAGCTCGCGGAACCACCCGGATTACAAGCCTTGCGCTCTCCGCAGCAATAGCAGAAGAACGCCCAGCATGACCGAGAATGACAAGGCTTCAAGTCGGCCGACTGTCGCGGATCGCAGCTCATCCGCGGCCATCGCGGTCGATCACCTCGTCAAGGTCTACAAGCAGACCCGTGCCGTCGACGATATTTCGTTTTCGCTTCCGCGCGGCAGCATCACCGGCCTTCTGGGCGGCAACGGTGCCGGCAAGACCACGACCATCGCGACGATCATGGGCCTCGTGCTGCCGACCTCCGGCCGTGTGCAGGTGCTCGGGCATCGGATGCCGGAGGAGAGCGCTTCCGTGCTGGGGCGGATGAATTTCGAGAGCCCCTATGTCGACATGCCGATGCGGCTCACGGTGCGTCAGAACCTCACCGTGTTCGGCAGGCTCTATGCGGTGGAGAACCTGGCCGGTCGCATCACTGAGCTCGCCGACGATCTCGATCTCACCGATTTCATCGACCGCGCCAACGGCAAGCTCTCCGCCGGGCAAAAGACCCGCGTCGCGCTCGCCAAGGCGCTGATCAACCATCCCGAGCTGCTGTTGCTGGACGAGCCAACCGCCTCGCTCGATCCTGACACGGCCGATTGGGTCCGGGGTCATCTGGAGCGCTATCGCAAGGCGAACAACGCCACCATCCTCCTGGCCTCACACAACATGCTCGAGGTCGAGCGGCTCTGCGACCGTGTCATCATCATGAAGCGCGGCCGTATCGAGGACGATGATACGCCCGAAGCCATCATGGCCCGCTACAACCGCACCACGCTGGAAGAGGTGTTTCTGGACGTCGCGCGTGGCCGGGTGAACGGCGCGAAGGAGGCGGCGCGATGAGCGAGATTTCCCTCCATCGCGGCATCTCCATGCACCGCATCGGCGCGATGATCCTGCGCTATTGGTATCTCTTGATGTCGTCCTGGCCGCGGCTGCTCGAGCTGCTCTACTGGCCGGCGCTACAAGTGATCACCTGGGGCTTCCTCCAGCTCTACATCGCCCAGAATGCCAATTTCTTCGCGCGTGCCGGCGGCACGCTGATCGGCGCCGTCATCCTCTGGGACATCCTGTTTCGCGGGCAGCTCGGCTTTTCCATCTCGTTCCTGGAAGAGATGTGGGCCCGCAACCTCGGCAATCTCATGATGAGCCCGCTGAAGCCGATCGAGTTTCTGCTGTCGCTGATGATCATGAGCCTGATCCGGCTCGCGATCGGCGTCATCCCGATGACGCTGCTCGCGCTGTTCCTGTTTCACTTCAACGTTTATGCGCTCGGCGTGCCGCTGATCGCGTTCTTCTGCAACCTGATCTTCACGAGCTGGTCGGTTGGCATCTTCGTCTCCGGCCTGGTGCTGCGAAACGGCCTTGGCGCCGAGAGCATCGTCTGGACCTTGATGTTCGCGATCATGCCGCTCGCCTGCGTCTACTATCCCGTCAGCGTGCTGCCGGTCTGGCTGCAATATGTCGCCTGGGCGTTGCCGCCGACCTACGTGTTCGAAGGAATGCGCGCGCTGCTGATCGAAAACACCTTCAGGACCGATCTGATGTTGAGTGCGTTAGCCATCAACGTGGTGCTGCTGGTTGCATCTTTTGGGGCATTCCTTGCCCTTTTGCGCAGCGCCCGAAAGCAGGGTTCGCTGCTGTCGGGCGGCGAGTGACGTCACTTTATCGGTGGATTCAGCATGGTTTGGGCGCGTCGGCCACGTAGATGTACGGAACCATGCATTGACGCAATATTACGCATTCGGCAGTATGCTGCGATGCGAAGAGGAATATAGCGATGCCTATTGGTGAGTTTGGCGGCGCGCCGCCCTTGGCGGCCGAAGGCAGTCCGGTCCTGACGACGCCGATGTACTGGATGTACGAGATGGCGCAGGCCTCTCTCAATCCGGCGCGTGCGGTCACCGACGCGACCAAGCTGCTGTTTCAGAATCCCCTCAATCCATGGGCGCGCACCGAGGTCGGCAAGTCGGTTGCCGCGGCCTGCGAATTGTTCGAACGCACCACGCGCCGCTACGGCAAGCCGGAATGGGGTCTCGACGACACCGAGGTCAACGGCATCCGCGTCCCGGTCGAGGTCCGCCCGGTCTGGGAAAAGCCGTTCTGCCGCCTGCTCTACTTCGATCGCAAGTTCGCGCGTCCCTTGCGCAGCCCGCAGCCGCGCGTGCTGATCGTAGCGCCGATGTCCGGCCACTATGCGACGCTCTTGCGCGGGACGGTCGAGGCGTTCCTGCCGGCGCATGAGGTCTACATCACCGACTGGGCCGACGCCCGCATGGTGCCGCTCAGCGACGGCCGCTTCGATCTTGACGACTACATCGATTACGTCATCGAGATGCTGCATGTCCTCGGCGGCAACACGCATGTGCTGGCCGTGTGCCAGCCTTCCGTTCCCGTCGTCGCCGCCGTCTCGATCATGGAAGCGCGGCGCGATCCTTTCGTGCCGACGTCGATGACGCTGATGGGCGGCCCGATCGACACCCGCCGCAATCCGACCGGCGTGAACAATCTCGCCCAGGAGCGCGGCATCGACTGGTTCCGCAACACCGTCATTACCAAGGTGCCGTTCCCGCATCCGGGCATGATGCGCGACGTCTATCCGGGCTTCCTGCAGCTCAACGGCTTCATCAGCATGAATCTCGACCGGCACATGGACGCCCACAAGCGCCTGTTCGCTAACCTGGTGAAGGGCGACGGCGACCTCGTCGACAAGCATCGCGATTTCTACGACGAATATCTCGCGGTGATGGACCTCTCCGCCGAGTATTACCTGCAGACCGTCGATACCGTGTTCGTGAAGCACTCGCTGCCGAAAGGCGAGATGACCCATCGTGGAACACGCGTCGATCCCTCCAAGGTCACGCGCGTCGCGTTGATGACGGTCGAAGGCGAGAACGACGACATCTCCGGGATCGGTCAGACCGAAGCAACGCACACATTGTGCAGCTCGATCCCCGATGATCGCCGCGTTCATTACGTCCAGAAGGGCGTCGGACATTACGGCGTGTTCAACGGCTCGCGCTTCAAGTCGGAAATCGTGCCGCGCATCCATGACTTCATGGTGTCGGCGGCGAATCCGAGCTCGTTGCAGGCTCTCGCGGCCGAATAAACGCGTTTTTCGGCTTTCCCGTCGAAAATTCAGGCCCTGTCGGAGGTTCCGACGGGGGCACGCAGCCTCCAGATTCGCGGTATTCAGGTAGCTTTCTAGGAGTGAGTCCAACCTCACCTCTTGGGGGTGCCGCATGCGTCCAGCGAGCGCGAAAAAAGCCGGTTCCAACCCCAGTCTGTAGGGTCTCCCGGGCGCCAGACCGCTGTATATTGGGCAAATGATTTGTTTTTGCGCCGAGCGCTTTCCCTGGCGACGGTTATGGCAGAATCCGGGCGCCCTCCTGCCCCCCGGACTGACAGACATGGCCACTCGCGCACTCCTCTATCGGCGGCCCCACGAACCGAAGACTCTCCTGATCACCCATGGGTCGCAATTTTTTGCGATTCGGCTGCGACGACACCGCCGCGCGCGCCGTTACACGCTCAGAATTCATCCGAGCGATCGCGAAGCCATCCTCACCATGCCGCCGCGCGGCACGCTCGCCGAAGCGAAAGACTTTGCGCAGCGGCACGGCGCGTGGATCGCGGCACGCCTCGGCCGTTTGCCGAAGGCCGCGCCGTTCCAGCCTGGCACAGTGATACCGCTTCGGGGCGTGCCCCACCGCATCGTTCATCGCGCCGGCACGCGCGGTACGGTGTGGGCAGAAGTGCGCGACAGCGGTGAACGCATTCTCTGCGTCGCCGGCGGCGCCGAGCATGCCGATCGCCGCGTCAGCGACTTCCTCAAGCGGGAGGCGCGCCGCGATCTTCAGCGCTCGTCGGAAGCCTATGCCGTCGAGCTCGGCGTCAAGGTGAAGCGGCTCTCGATCCGCGATCAATCGAGTCGCTGGGGTTCCTGCACCTCGGCCGGCTCGCTGTCGTTCTCCTGGCGCCTGATCCTGGCGCCGCCCTACGTGCTCGACTATCTCGCCGCGCACGAGGTCGCCCATCTCGTCGAGATGAACCACTCGGCGCGATTCTGGCGCGTGTGCGGAAAGGCTTGCCCGTCGATGGAGCGCGCCAAGAAGTGGCTCGACACGTACGGCAATGATCTGCACCGGTATGGGGTCGAGGATTAGGGCTCGCTGTCAGCGATACGGAAGCTGTCATCGCCCGGCCTCGACCGGGCGATCCAGTATTCCGAGGCAGTTGTTATTGAATCGAGAAGCCGCGGCGTACTGGATTCCCCGCCTGCCGCCTACGCTAAAAGCTTCGGCGCCCCTGGACCTCACCTCGGCGAAGCCTTGGCGTAGCCGGGTCGCGGGGAATGACAGTTGAGAATGCGATGATCTCAGCGCGTTTTAAGCGACTCTCGCCCCACGCAGCGACGGCGCGCGCCGCGCGCTCGATTTTCCCCGCCGCATCAAAGCCTTCGCATCATCCACCGCGCATCGCGCCGGACATGGCCGGCTACTGTGCATGGGGTTGTTTTCGCAGTTTTTGTTTTGAGGTGACAAGGACCTCAGGCCGAGGCTACCGATTGCCGCCGAACAGTCGGTCCATCAGCCAGCCGTCGAGCCCTGCGGCTGCTTCCGGCCGCGCATTGGCGCGCGTGGGGGGCGGGCGATAGCTGCCGTTGCTGGCCGGTGCGGGCGCTGCCGCTGTTGGCGGCGACACCTGCGACGTCGCCTGCGCGAGGTTCGACAAGCCCCAGGTCGCTTGCGAATTCGGCAAGGCTGCCACCGGCACGCCCTCATGCGCCGTCTTCATGAAGCGCGACCAGACTTCCACCGGCAGGCCGCCGCCGGTCGCCTTCTTGGTCGGCGAGTTGTCGTCATTGCCCAGCCATACGCCGGTGACGAGGTTGGCGGTGTAGCCGATGAACCAGGCGTCGCGGTAATCCTGGCTGGTGCCGGTCTTGCCTGCTGCCGGCCAGCCCGGGATTTCTGCTTTCTTGGCGGTGCCGCTGATCAGCGTTTCCCGCATCATCGAGTTCATCATGCCGACATAGCGGGGGTCGATGACCTGACTACGCTCGTCCGTCTGGCGCATGTAGAGCAGCTTGCCACCGAGCGTCCTGATCCGCGTGACGACATGCGGCGTCACCGCCAGGCCGCCATTGGCGAATGGCGCATAGGCGCCGACCAGCTCGACCACCGAGACCTCGGAGGTGCCGAGTGCGATCGAGGCGTTGGGCTCAAGTTTCGAGGAGATGCCGAGCCGGTGCGCGGTGCGCACTACGTTCTTCGGCCCGACCTCGAGGCCGAGGCGGATGGCGACCGTGTTGAGTGACATCGCGAGCGCCTGCGTCAGCGTCACCGCGCCGAAATATTCATGCGTGTAGTTCTCAGGTCTCCAGCCCTTGACCTCGATCGGTGCGTCCTGGCGGACCGTGTCGGGCGTCAGCCCCTGCTCGAGCGCGGTGAGGTACACGAACGGCTTGAACGAGGAGCCCGGCTGCCGCTTGGCGGTGACCGCGCGGTTGTACTGGCTCTCGGAATAGTTCCGCCCGCCAACCATGGCGCGCACGGCGCCGTCAGGCGTCATCGCCACCAGCGCGCCCTGGCTGACATTGAACTTCACGCTCTTGGCCGCGAGCTCGTCGATGATGGCGGCTTCGGCCACGCTCTGAAGCTTTGGGTCGATCGTGGTCTCGACCTTGATGCTCTCGTCGATCTGGCCGACCAGATCGTCCAGCACCTCGCCGATCCAGTCGGCGACGTAATTGACCGTGCCGGCGCCGACCGGCTTCACATTGTAGGAGGGATGGCCGATCGAAGCCTGCGCCTGCGCATCGGTGATGAATTTGGCATCCGCCATCGCCGTGAGCACGATTTTCGCGCGCGCTTCCGCGCCCTCGGGGTTGCGGTTCGGCGCGAGCCGCGATGGCGATTTGACGAGGCCTGCCAGCATCGCGGCTTCCGCGACGGTGACGTTCTTGGCCGACTTGCCGAAATACCGCTGCGCGGCGGCCTCGACGCCATAGGCGCCGGAGCCGAAATAGACGCGGTTGAGATAGAGCTCCAAGATCTCGTTCTTGGAATGCTTGCGCTCCAGCCAGATCGCGAGCTCCGCTTCCTGCAGTTTGCGCTGCATGGTGCGCTCCTGGGTCAGGAACAGGTTTTTCGCCAGTTGCTGCGTCAGCGTCGAGCCGCCCTGCGACACGCCGCGATGCATGACGTTGGTGACGAGCGCGCGCAGGATGCCTACGGGATCAATGCCGAAATGCGAATAGAAGCGGCGGTCCTCGATGGCGATGAACGCCTTGGGCAGATATTGCGGCAGATCCTTCAGCGAGACGTTGGCGCCGGCCATCTCGCCGCGCTGCGCCAGCATGCTGCCGTCGATGCCGACGATCTGGATCGTCGGCGGCCGCTTGGGGATTTCCAGCGACTGGATCGGCGGCAGATGGGCGCCGACATAGATCACGACGCCGACCACGGCGATCGCGCCCCACAGGCCCAGCACCGCGCCCCAATAGACCAGGCGGCCGAGACCAGCGCCGATGCGCGACTTCGATCGCCGCTTGGCACTGCCGCGGCCGGCCGGGGCCTTCCGCTCGCGCGGCGACTCGTCGCCGGTATCGTCGCTCTTGCGCTTGGCGGATGATTTCGTTGATTTCTTCGGCTTGTCATCGCCGCCGGGGACGCGGTCCGCTGCGGTCAGGCGCAGGTCGGCGAGCGCCGCGGGCAAGCCGAACAACGGCTCCTTCCGCCCACCCTTTTTCTTTCCCAACCCCATACGCAAAACGCCCGGTCAGCCCGCCCCGCCGCACGCTAGCGGCCGCTGTTTAAGGCCCGGTTACCCGGACGTTAACGCGCGATTAGGAGGTGCGGCATTCGCCGGCCGCAGTTCCGTTGGTCGGACGGCAGAGCTAGGATCGCCGGCCTGAAACAAGAGGGAGCTCAGATGGGCCACATCGATCCGACCAAGGAGATTTTCGCGCAATTCCGGGACAATGACCGCCCCGGCCCGATCCACATGCTGAACCTGGTGCGCTTGCGCAAAGAGGCGGCCTATCCGGATGGCCGCAAGGCGAGCGGCGCGGAAGCCTATGCGGCCTACGGCCGCGAAAGCGGCCCGGTGTTCGAGCGCCTCGGTGGCCGCATTATCTGGCAAGGCAAATTCGAACTGATGCTGATCGGCCCCGAGGCCGAGCGCTGGGACCATTGCTTCATCGCGGAGTATCCGAGCGTCTCAGCCTTCGTCGAGATGATCCGCGATCCCGTCTACCGCGAAGCGGTGAAGCACAGGCAGGCCGCGGTGGAGGATTCACGGCTCATTCGGCACGCGGTGCTGCCCGTGGGAAAGAATTTTGGCGAGATGCCGACCTGAGTGGCGTGGGCGGACTCCCTTCCCCAGCGTCGTGGCCGGGCTTGGCCCGACCACGACGCCTTACCTGCGTGCTCCAAGAAGGTGGATGGCCGGGAGGTTGAAGCAATTCCAGCCGAGAACTAACCCGCCGGACCCGCATCCTCCAGGATCGGTCCGAACAGTTCCCAGCGCTCGCCGTTGAACTTCATCATCTGAAGCTGCTTGTTGACGCGGTAGTCGGTGGCCGAGGTGTTGGCCTTGATGCCCGGCAGCGCGATGTCGCTGGCGACGTCCTTCAGTGAAGCGGCCTGCTTCATGACGTTCTCGCGCGTCAGATCGTCACCGCACTGCTTCAGCACATGGACCAACAGCTGAGCGGTGCCGTAGCCGTAGGTGTTGAAGTTCGAGTCCTTGTCGCCGTCCGGATAGTACTTGGCCATGAAGTCGAAATACTTCTTCATGCCGGAATCGTCCTTCCATTTCGGGTCGAGCGGTTCCTTGCCGTAGTTGACGCTGATCAGGCCCTTGGCGGCATCGAGGCCGGCCGGCTTCAGCACCGCGCCGACCGAAGTGGCGTTGATGTCGACGATCTGCACCGGATGCCAGCCCATCTCGGCGATCTTCTTGATCGCCTGCGCCGCCTGCTTCGGCGTGGTGGCGCTGAAGAACAGGTCGGCGCCGGCGTCCTTGATCTTGAGGACCTGCGAGTCGACCGTGGGATCGGAAACTTCGTAGGACGCTTCGGTCACGATCATCTTGGCGGCCTTGTCGCCTAGACCGGCCTTGATGCCGTTCAGATAGTCCTTGCCGAGGTCGTCGTTTTGATAGAGCACGCCGATCTTGGCGTTCGGATATTCCTTCAGGATGTACTGTCCGTAAATGCGGCCTTCGACGAAGTAGTTTGGATTGTAGCCCATCGTCCAGGGAAAGTTCTTCGGATCGGTGAACCGCGAGGCGCCGGTCGCCGCGAACAGCTGCGGCACCTTCTTGGAATTGAGATATTTCTGCACGGCTGCGTTCACGGGCGTGCCGATGATCTGGAAGGTCAGGAGCACCTCGTCGCTTTCGACGAGCTTGCGAATCTGCTCCACGGCTTTCGGCGGCGAATAGGCGTCGTCATACTGGATCAGATTGATCTTGCGGCCGTTGATGCCGCCCTGGTCGTTGATCATCTTGAAATAGGCAGCCTGGGTCTTGCCGATCGACGAATAGGCCGACGCCGGTCCCGAAAACGGCATCGTCTGGCCGACCTTGATCTCGGTGTCACTGGCGCCCGGATCATATTTTTTCTGGGCATTGGCCGCAGAGACCGACAGCGCCAAAGTCAGCGCCGTTGCCGTGGCCAGATGCAGAATTCCGTTCCTCATTCGCAATTTCCTCGGTTTGTTATTGCAGGTGATCGATCCTGCTGGATGTCACCGCTGAGGGCGAGTGTGGATGAGGCGTTGCTGCAACGCAAGGTGGGCCGCGCCAGCAGTTCGTAGGGGCGCTAAAGTATGCGCACCACTTTATCTGCGCACTCCGCCCTCCCCCCTTGCGGGGCGCCGCAAGGGGGGAGGGAGCGAGAGAGCGCGTGCTGTCGCCTGAGCGACGAGTCGATCTAACCCGCCGTGCCGTTGTCCTCGATGATCGGTCCGAACAGCTCCCAGCGTTCGCCGTTGAACTTCATCATCTGCATCTGCTTGTTGACGCGGTAGTCGTTCGGCCCGGTGTTGATCTTGATGCCGGGCAGCGCGAAGCTGGGCGTGAAGTCCTTGATGTTGGCGACCTGCCTCATGACGTTCTCGCGTGACAGGTCGTCGCCGCACTGCTTCAGCACTTGCGTCAGTAGTTCGGCCACCGAGTAGGCGTAGGTGTTGACGGTGTTGAGCTTGTCGCCTTCAGGGAAATACTTGTCCATGAAGGCGAAGAATGCCTTCACGCCCGGATCGTCCTTCCACTGCGGATCGCTGGGCTCCTTGCCGTATTGGGTCGAGATGATGCCCTTGGAGATATCGAGGCCGGCCGGCTTCAGCGTCGCCGAGATCGGGCTCGCATTGATGTCGAGAATGTGCACCGGCGTCCAGCCGAGCTCCGCGACCTTCTTGATGGCCTGCGCCGCGAACTTCGGAGTCGAGGCATCGTACAAGAGATCGGCGCCGAGCGATTTCAGCTTGACCACTTGGGAGTCCACGGTCGGGTCGGTCACCTCGTAGGACACCTCGCCGATGATCATGCCGGCGGCCTTGTCACCGAGCCCGCTCTTCAGGCCCGCAAGATAGTCGCGGCCCATGTCGTCGTTCTGGTAGAGCACGCCGATCTTGGCATTCGGATGTTCCTTGAGAATGTACTTTGCGTAGATGCGTCCCTCGGACACGTAGTTGGGATTGTAGGCGATGGTCCAGGGATAGTTCTGGGGATCGTTGAAGCGCGCGGCGCCGGTGGAGGCCAGCAGCTGCGGGATCTTCTTGCCGTTGAGATATTTTTGCACGGCGGCGTTCGCCGCGGTGCCGATGATCTGGAAGGTGAAGAGCACCTCGTCGCCTTCGACGAGCTTGCGCACCTGCTCGACGGTCTTCGGCGGCGAATAGGCGTCGTCATACTGGATCAGATTGATCTTGCGGCCGTTGATGCCGCCCTGATCGTTGATCATCTTGAAATAGGCGGCCTGGGTCTTGCCGATATTGGCGTAGACGGAATAGGCGCCGGAGAACGGCACGGTCTGGCCGATCTTGATTTCGGTATCGGTCGCGCCCGTGTCGTATTTCTTCTGGGCGTGGGCCTGATTTACGAAGGCCTGGCTGACGGAGAACGCGAAGGCGAGCGCGGCCGTGGTCGTTATGAGGGCTCTGCGATTGGTCATATCGGGTCGTTCCTCCTGACGGAATTTTCGGCCGATGGTCTTTTTCCGTTGATTGCAACGGTCGCCATCGCTGCCGAAGATTGTGGAGGAACGTTCGCCGCCGCGCAAGGATCGCGGCGCTGTGCCGAAGCGTCTCAGGCCAGCGGGCTTTAGGCGAGGAACAGCGCCACCAGCGCGATCGCGGCCGGCAGCGCCTGCACCATGAGGATGCGCGTGCTGACGGTCGCCGCGCCATAAGCGCCGGCCAGGATCACGCAGAGCAGGAAGAACGCCTTGATCTGGAACGCGAAAGCCGAATTGCCGTGCACCAGACCCCAGACCAGGCCGGCGGCCAGGAAACCGTTATAGAGCCCCTGGTTCGCAGCCAGCACCTTTGTGATCGCTGCCTTCTCCGGCGTGTTGCGGAAGACCTTCAAGCCTAGCGGCTTGTCCCAGAGAAACATCTCCAAAATCAGGAAGTAAGCGTGCAGTGCGGCAACCAGCGCCACCAGAATATTCGCGATCAGGATCAAGTTGAGCTCCCCCAAGCGTCAGCTTTCGGGTGGACGTTAGCACGGCCGGCGTGGCAAGTGCGATGGCGTGTTTCGATGCAATGGTGCCGCAAATGCCCGCGCGACCGACCACACTGTCTGTAAGCTTCGGCCTCGATCGTCTGGCGACGCCGATCGGGATCGCCCTGCTGGTCACCGACGCCGCGGGCGCCTTGCGCGCGCTCGACTGGGAAGACTACGAGCACCGCATGCGCGACCTGTTGCGCCTGCATTACGGTGCGGTGGAGCTGAGTGACCAGCCTGCGCCGCCGGAGATGCGGACTGCACTGACGGGCTATTTCGAAGGCGATTTCGGCCAGCTCTCAGGCATCGCATGGCGCGTCGCCGGCACGCCGTTCCAGCAGAAGGTCTGGAACGCGCTTGCGAACATTCCTGCCGGCACCACGATGAGTTACGGCGCGCTCGCCGCCGGGATCGACATGCCCAAAGCCATTCGCGCCGTCGGCCATGCCAACGGCTCCAACCCGATCAGCGTTGTGCTGCCGTGTCATCGCCTGATCGGCGCAAATGGTTCGCTGGTGAAGTATGGCGGCGGCCTCGAGCGCAAGCGCTGGCTGCTGCGGCACGAGGGGGTGGAGGTCTGAGAGTGCAACCAAATCCATCAGATTTTCGACGTCATCACTTTCTGCGCGATTTTCCAGGTGCCGTTCACCTTTAAGCATGACAACAGGTCCGTGAAGGAACGCGGCGGAATCTGAAATTTCACCTTCAAGAGCGCGAGCTCCCTTTCAACATCGATTGACAGGATCTGATCATCTCGCTCGAAGCCCTGTTGCTTCGGAGCTTTCATGTTGCGAACCGCTGCCAGCCAGGTCGCAATCGGCGTCACGCCCACGTTGCCGTCCTCGGCGACCTTCGTCACTGAACTCGAGGGGTGAAATATGGATGCAAATTTCTCGGCATCCATTTCATAGGCAGCATCGAAATAGGTCTGCGCAAGGGAGCGCAGGGCGGGAATGTCCATATCCATTTGTCATCCTCAAGGCTTTTACACCGAACTCATTCGTGCGGATCGGCCAACTGCGCCGAGCGTCAACCAACCCTCATGTGCGGAAAAGTACTGCAGTTCGTCTTCTTGCTCGCTCAAGCTACGGCAGGGTAGCTTATGAGACTAGACGTATTGTACGGCATGGGCTTGTGAGCGATATTCATAAATGATGACCAACGAAATGAACGAACTCGCTGCGTTTGCAATCGTGGCCGGTGAACGAAGCTTCACACGCGCTGCGATAAAGCTAGGTGTGTCTCAGTCTGCCTTGAGCCACACAATAAGGAGGCTTGAGCAGCGGCTTGAGCTGCAGCTGCTCGCTCGAACAACCAAGAGCGTTGCGCCGACCGCTGCGGGGGCGGCTCTTCTGGAAGACTTGTCTCCGGCACTTGAGCAAATTCGTCATGCCCTCGACAAAGCCCGAAGCGTTCGACGCCGACCCGAAGGTCGGCTTCGAATCGTAATGTCACGATCAGCTGCCGTGATGGTATTGTTACCGCGGCTCCGAGCTTTCGCTGAGGCCTACCCTGACATCGTTCTGGACGTTGTCACCGTCACTGGCCCCGTGGACCTTGTTGCAGGCGAGTTCGATGCCGGTATTCAGCTTGGCGAGTACATTCAAAAGGACATGATCGCGGTTCGTGTCACGCCCGAATTGCGATTGGCGGTAGTCGGGTCGCCAAGCTATTTCGCTTCACGACACATCCCCAAAAAGCCAAAGGATCTCAACGATCATCGGTGCATTACCCTGCGTCTTGCGGGCGGTCCATATCGATGGGAGTTTGAGCAGGGACGAAAGTCGGTCACGATCAACGTCAGCGGCCCGCTCATCATTGACGATACTCATCTGGTGATTCAGGCGGCGCTCGCTGGAGTTGGTGTCGGGCTCGCCTATGAAGATCAGGTCGCCGAGTATGTTGCGAAGCGCCGCCTTGTTCGCGTGCTGGAGGATTGGACGCCGCCAATTCCCGGCTTCTTCATGTATTACCCCAGTCGTCAGCATCAACCAGTCGCGCTGTCTGCACTGGTGAACGCGCTACGACTCTCTGGACAAAACGCGGCGCGATGATGGAAAGGCTCAGAGTCCGTTTGGGAAAGTCAAGCCGCGGGCTGAGCCGCCTTGTCGCCGGCCATCACGTGGATCAGCGCGCTCTTGATCGCGGCCTGGCGTGTCGGCGCGCTGATCTGCGCGCCCAGGAGGTCGGTGACGTAGAACACGTCGCGGGCACGCTCGCCGAAGGTCGCGACATGGGCAGACGCAATGTTGAGATTGAGCTTCGAGATCGCGGTGGTCAGCTCATAGAGCAGGCCGGGACGGTCGAGGCCTGACATCTCGATCACCGTGTAGCGGTCGGACCATTGGTTGTTGATGGTCACTTCCGGCTCGACCACGAACGGGCGCGCCTTGCTGCGCACGGTGCGCCGCGCCACCACTTCCGGCAGGCGCAGCTTGCCTTCCAGCACGTCCTCGATCATCTCGCCGATGCGGGTCGCGCGGCGTCCCTCGTCCTCGTCACGGTCGTATTCCCGCGAGATCGAGATGGTATCGAGCGCGCGTCCGTCGGTCGTGGTGTAGATCTGGGCATCGACGATGTTGGCGCCGGCCGAGGCGCAGGCGCCGGCGATGATCGAGAGCAGCCAGGGATGGTCGGCGGCGAAGATCGTCAGCTCTGTGACGCCGCGCACCTCGTCGAAGCCGACATTGATCGCGAGCTTGTGGCCGGCCTGCTCGCTGGAGCGGACGAAGCGGGCGTGGCGGATTTTTCGCGGCAGCTCGACCTTGAGCCAATAGGCTGGATAGTGCCGGCCGATATAGGCATCGAGCTCCTCCGCCGGCCACTCGGCAAAGGCCATGCGGAATTCGGCGTAGGCGGCCGAGAGGCGTTTTCCCCGGTCGACTTCCGAGAAGCCGCCCGTCAGCACCGGCTCGGTCTCGTAGTATAGCGAGCGCAGCAGCTGCGCCTTCCAGCCGTTCCACACGCCCGGACCGACGCCGCGGATATCGGCGGTGGTCAGGATCGTCAGCAGCTTCATCTGCTCGACCGACTGCACCACGGCGGCGAAATTCTCGATGGTCTTGCGGTCGGAGAGGTCGCGCGACTGCGCGACCGTCGACATCGTCAGATGCTCCTCGATCAGCCAGGCCACGAGCTCGGTGTCGGCCGCGCTGAAGCCGAGCCGCGGGCACAGCCGTCGCGCCACCTTGGCGCCGGCGATCGAGTGATCCTCGGGCCGACCCTTGGCGATGTCGTGCAGCAGCGTCACGATATAGATCACGGCCCGGTGCTCAGGCCGGATCTTGCGCATCAGGTCGCTTGCAAGCGTGAATTCGTCGAGGCCGCCGCGCTCGATGTCCTGGAGGAAGCCGACGCAGCGGATCAGATGTTCGTCGACGGTGTAGTGATGATACATGTTGAACTGCATCATCGAGACGATCTTGCCGAAGGCGCGGATGAAATGACCGAGCACGCCGGTCTCGTTCATCCGCCGCAGCACGATCTCCGCGTTGTCGGACGTCAGGATCTCCATGAACAGCCGGTTGGCTTCGGGATTCTCGCGCATCTGCGCGTTGATCAGGCCGAGCGAGCGCGTCACGTCGCGCATCGCGTCCGGGTGGAAGGCGAGGTTGTTCTTCTGCGCAAGGCGGAAGATGCGGATCAAATTGACCGGATCGTGCTTGAACACGTCGGGCGCGGCAACGTTGATGCGGTTGTTGTCGACGATGAAGTCGTCGCTGTCAGGCACGCGCCGCTTCACCGGAGTGGGGCGCAGCCGCGCCATCATCCGGCTCAGCACCGGCGCGGGCTTGGCCTGCTGGTCCTCAAGCTTGGCGCAGAGGATGGCGGTGAGGTTGCCGACTTCCTTGGCGACCAGGAAGTAGTGCTTCATGAAGCGTTCGACATCCTGCATGCCGGGATGCGAGGTATAGCCGAGCCGGACCGCGATCTCGCGCTGGAGATCGAACGACAGCCGCTCCTCTGGCCGTCCCGAATAGAAATGCAGGTTGCAGCGTACCGACCAGAGGAAGTCGGCGCAGCGGCGGAAGGTGCGGTATTCCTGCGCGTCGAATACGCCGCGCTCGACCAGCTCGTTGGTGTCGCGCACGCGGTAGACGTATTTGGCGATCCAGAACAGCGTGTGCAGGTCGCGGAGTGCGCCCTTGCCGTCCTTGACGTTGGGCTCGACCAGATAGCGCGACTGGCCGCCGCGGCGATGCCGCTCCTCGCGCTCGGCGAGCTTTGCGGTGACGAATTCGGACGCGGTGCCTTGAACGACTTCCTTGTCGAAGCGGGCGACCAGTTCTTCATAGAGCGGCTTGTCGCCGGTCAGGAAGCGCGTCTCCAGGATCGCGGTGCGGATGGTCATGTCGCCACGCGCCTGCCGGATCGACTCGTCGACCGAGCGCGTGGCGTGACCGACCTTCAGCCCCATGTCCCACAGGCAGTAGAGGATGGCTTCGGCGACCTGCTCGCCCCAGGCTGTCTGCTTGTAGGGCAGGATGAACAAGAGATCGATGTCGGACTCGGGGGCCATCAGGCCGCGGCCATAGCCCCCGGTCGCCACCACTGCCATGCGCTCGGCGCCGCTTGGGATCGGCGAGCGGTAGAGGTGGCGGGTCGCGGCCGAATACAGGATGCGGATGATCTCGTCCTGCACGTGGCACAGCCGCTCGGCGCAGCGCCGGCCGTGCCGGTCCTTCAGCAAGATCGTTTGTGCCGCGGCGCGCGCCGAGATCAGCTCGGCCTTGAGCAGTTGCGCCATGGCCGTGCGGAATGCGTCCTCACGTCCCTGGTGTCTCTCGGCGAGCGCATCGACCGCGGCGGTGATCCGCGCGGTGTCGAAGCGATCGTCCACCTCGGCCTTGTGCTCAGTTGCGACGCTGTCCATGTCTCACCGGATATAAGAGGCCGCAGGCGCTGTCACCCGCCATTCTCTGGCAATAGTCGTTCCATGCTGGAAAGGTACGATTTTGGGCAAAACTGTTCTCGGCCGGCGCACTTTCAAGGGGCGGATTTTCTCGTTGACCTCTAGATATAACTCATTGAAAAACAATGAAGTTTTGGAGGAGGCTGGGCATGACTGGGATTACACGACGCATACTGTTGGCCGGAGCGGTGGCTCTTGCTGTGAGCCCCGCGGCGCGGGCGGCGGATCCGCTCAAGGAAATCCGTATCGACTGGGCGACCTATAATCCCGTGTCGATGGTCCTGAAGCAGAAGGGCCTCCTGGAGAAGGAGTTCGCCAAGGACGGCATCACCGTCACCTGGGTGCAGTCGGCGGGTTCGAACAAGGCGCTCGAATTCCTCAATGCCGGCTCGATCGATTTCGGCTCGACCGCCGGCTCGGCGGCGCTGGTCGCCCGCATCAACGGCAACCCGATCAAATCGATCTACGTCTATTCGCGTCCCGAATGGACGGCGCTGGTGACATCAAAGGATTCCAAGATAGCAACCGTTACGGACCTCAAGGGCAAACGTGTCGCGGTGACGCGCGGTACAGATCCGCACATCTTCCTGGTGCGCGCGCTGCTTGGCGCAGGCCTCACCGAAAAAGACATCACGCCGGTGCTGCTCCAGCATGCTGACGGCAAGACCGCGCTGATCCGCGGCGACGTCGATGCGTGGGCCGGGCTCGATCCGATGATGGCGCAGGCCGAAGTCGAGGAGGGCGCAAAACTGTTCTACCGCAACGCCGACGCCAATACCTGGGGCATCCTCAATGTGCGCGAGCAGTTCTTGAAGGACTATCCGGATGCCGCCCGCCGCGTGCTCGCGGTGTACGAAGAGGCGCGCAAATATTCGCTGGCCAATTACGACGAGCTGAAGAAGACCTTCATCGCCGTGACCAAGCTGCCGGAGCCTGTCGTCGACAAGCAGCTCAAGGAGCGCACCGAGCTCACCCACAGCCGCATCGGCGCGCCGCAGCGCGAGTCGATCCTCGCCGCGGGCCTCGCCCTGCAACAGGCCGGCGTCGTCGACTCCAAGGTCGACGTGAAGGCGACGCTGGACGCGCTGATCGACGACCAGATCCCGCTGCCGACGAATTGAGATGCTCTTTCCCTCCCCCTTGTGGGGAGGGTGCCTCGCGAAGCGAGGCGGGTGAGGGTATCTTTCCTCACGATCGGTATTGCGAGCGGAGAGAACCGCTCATCCGGCACTTCGCGCCACCTTCTCCGGCAAGGAGAGAAGGGAAAAGCAGCGGAGGGCGCGGCAATAGTAGTGTTGCTTTCCCCGACCAGACGCGCTTCCTACGGCCATGATCTCCGACGCGCCAGCCCTGCAACAAACCTCGGAACCGGCCGAGAGCGCCGCCGCGCCGTCGCGCATCTTGCGTTATGCACGGCCGATGCTGGGTGTGTTGTTGCCGCTGATCCTCGCGCTCGGCTGGGAACTTGTGGTCTGGTTTGGCTGGTCCAACGGCCGGCTGGTGCCGCCCCCCTCGCGCGTCTTTGCCACCATCGCTGATCTCGCCCGCTCCGGCGAGCTGATCCGTCACATCGCCGCGACGCTGTGGCGCGTCGGTCTTGGCTTTGCGTTCGGCGTGGTCGCGGGCACGCTGCTCGGGGCTATCTCCGGGTATTGGTCGCTGGCGCGCCGGCTGCTCGATCCGACCGTTCAGGCGCTGCGCGCGATCCCCTCGCTGGCCTGGGTGCCGCTGTTCATCCTTTGGCTCGGCATCTTCGAGACTTCGAAGATCGTGCTGATCGCGGTCGGCGTGTTCTTCCCGGTCTATCTCGGCGTGATGGGCGCGATCCTCATCGTCGATCGAAAAATCGTCGAGGTCGGCCGCACCTTCCGTCTCTCCGGCCCCGCCATGATCCGCCGCATTCTGCTGCCCGCGGTGCTGCCGGCCTATATCGTGTCCTTGCGCGTCGGTCTCGGCCTGGGCTGGATGTTCGTGGTGGCGGCCGAGTTGATCGGCGCCTCCGAAGGCCTCGGCTATCTCCTGCTCGACGGCCAGCAGCTTGGCAAGCCCGCGCAGATCCTCGCCGCCATCGTGATCTTCGCGATCCTCGGCAAGCTCACGGATTGGCTGATCGAGGTCGCGGCCGCGCCCTTCCTGCGCTGGCAGGATGCCTTCGGCCGCACGAAGGGAGCGTAACGCGATGCTGGCGCTCGAACGGGTCAGCAAGACCTATCCCAACGGCGTGCAGGCGCTGGCGCGCTTTTCGGCGGAAATCAAGCAAGGCGAGATCGTCGCCATCATCGGCGGCTCGGGTTGCGGCAAGTCCACGCTGCTGCGCGCCATCGCCGGCCTCGACCGCACGAGTTCCGGTACCGTGACGCTCGACAGCGAGGCGATCGCCTCGCCGCATGCCAAGATCGGCATCATCTTCCAGGAGCCGCGGCTGCTGCCCTGGCTCAGTGTCGCCGACAATATCGGCTTTGGTCTTGCCGATGCGCCCGCGACTGAGCGGCGTGAAAAGGTGGCGCGCGCGCTCGAGCGTGTCGGGCTCGCCGACAAGGCGCAGGCCTGGCCGCGCGAGCTTTCGGGCGGGCAGGCACAGCGTGTCGCGATCGCACGCGCGCTGGTGCCTCAGCCCGAGGTGCTCTTGCTCGACGAGCCGTTCTCGGCGCTCGACGCCTTCACCCGCAGGGATCTCCAGGATCATCTGCTCGATCTTTGGGCCGATACGCGGCCGACGCTCATCCTCGTCACGCATGACGTCGACGAGGCCGTGGTGCTGGCTGACCGCGTGCTGGTGATGCGGCCGCGGCCGGGCCGGCTGTTCGACCAGATCGAGATCAATCTGGGCCGGCCGCGCGACCGCAATTCGCCGCTGTTCGAGAATTTCAAGCGAAGTGTGCTGACGTCACTCGACCGTTCGCTCGACCGGAGTGTGCCCGACCGTGACGCAATGCAGGGTCCCGGTCAGGCCATGTGGTGGTGACAATTCGCCTCCGAGCCGGTACATCGGCAGGCGTATTTTCCGGGAGAGAACAAGATGGACGCCGCAGAACTGCGCCAGATGCAGGCCCCGATCAAGGAACGCTACAAGACCGATCCCAAGACCGCGATGATCACGCTGAAGGCCAAGGGCTCGACGGATGGCGATGGCATCGCCTGCAAGGTCGAGACCGGCCGCGCCATCGCAATGGCCGGCCTGCATCCCGCGACCGGCGGTTCCGGCCTGGAGCTCTGCTCCGGCGACATGCTGCTCGAGGCGCTGGTCGCCTGCGCCGGCGTCACGCTGAAATCGGTCGCGACCGCGGTCGAGATCCCGCTGAAGACCGGCAACGTTTACGCCGAGGGCGATCTCGATTTCCGCGGGACGCTCGGCGTCGACAAGGAGACCCCGGTCGGCTTCGCCGAGATCCGCCTGCGCTTCGAGGTCGACACCGATGCGCCGCAGGACAAGCTCGACCTGCTGCTCAAGCTCACCGAGCGCTATTGCGTGGTCTATCAGACCATCAAGAACGGCCCGAAAGTCTCGGTGTCGATGCAGCGAATGTAATCAACAAGTGTCGTCCTGGCCTTGTGCGCAATTGCGCACAAGGACGGAATGACAGAAAAAAATGTCCCTCGACCTCCACTTCATTCTCTTCCTTCTCCTGCGCATGGCGATCGCGGCGGCGTTCGTCGTGACGGCCTCCGTTATCACCGAGCGCTCGGGCCCGGTGATCGGAGCGCTGGTGGCGACCCTGCCGATCTCGGCCGGTCCCTCCTACGTCTACCTCGCGCTCGACCACGATGCCGCTTTCATCGCGCAGGGCGCGCTGTCGAGCCTGCCGGTCAATGCTGCCACGATCTTCATGTGCCTCATTTATGTCGTGCTGTCGCAACGGCACAGTCTTCTGGTGAGTTGCGGAAGCGCTGTCGCGGTCTGGATCGTGCTGGCCTCGATCATCCGCCAGTTCGACTGGCCGCTCGCCGCCGGGCTCGTCGCCAATCTGATCGCGTTCAGCATCTGCATTCCGCTACTCGCGGGCTATCGCCATGTGAAAATGCCGCTGGTGACGCGCCGCTGGTATGACGTGCCGATGCGCGCTTTGCTGGTTGCGACCCTCGTCGCCATCGTGGTCTCGACGTCGGGCTGGGTCGGCCCCAGGATCAGCGGCATCATCGCGCTGTACCCGGTCGTGTTCTCCAGCATCATGGTGATCCTGCATCCGCGCATCGGGGGGCCGCCGACCGCCGCCGTGCTCGCCAATTCCGCCTGGGGCTTGCTCGGATTCGGCATGGCGATCGCCGTGCTGCACGTCGGCGCCGCCAATTTCGGCTCCGCGATCGGCCTCAGCATGGGGCTCGCCACCTGCGTGGTTTGGAATCTGACGCTGTGGTGGACCGGGCGAAGGAAGCGATTGGCGCACTAGCCTCGTCATTGCGAGGAGCGAAGCGACGAAGCAATCCAGACTGCCGCCACAGAGGGATGCTGGATTGCTCCGCTCCGCTCGCAATGAAGGTTGCGGAAGGACCGTTCGCTACTTCGGCAGTTTCGCTTTCAACGCATACAGCGCATCGAGCGCTTCGCGCGGCGACATCTCGTCCGGGTGCAGGGCCTTCACGGCCTCCATCAGCAGGTCGGCTTCGCTCGGCGGCGCAGCTTCCGCCGCGGCGCGCGAGGGCACCGCGAACAGCGGCAAATCGTCGGCGAGCGCGCGCGCGGTCTGGCCGCGGTCCTGGGCTTCCAGCTTTGCGAGTACCGATTTCGCGCGCGTGATCACGGCGGGCGGCAGGCCAGCCAGCTTCGCCACCTGGATGCCGTAGGAGCGATCGGCCGAGCCCGGCAGCACCTCGTGCAGGAACACGACATTGCCCTGCCACTCCTTCACGCGCACGGTGGCGTTGAACATGCGCGGCAGTCTTGCCGATAGCGCGGTCAGCTCGTGATAATGCGTGGCGAACAGCGTGCGGCAGCGGTTGCTCTCGTGCAGATGCTCGATCGCGGCCCAGGCGATCGAGAGACCGTCGAAGGTCGCTGTACCGCGGCCGATCTCGTCGAGGATCACGAGCGCGCGCTCGCCGGCCTGGTTCAGGATCGCAGCGGTCTCGACCATCTCCACCATGAAGGTGGAACGGCCGCGGGCGAGATCGTCGGCGGCGCCGACGCGGGAGAACAGGCGGTCGATAATGCCGATCCGCGCGCGCGTCGCCGGCACGAAACTTCCGATTTGAGCAAGAAGAGCAATCAACGCGTTCTGGCGCAGGAAGGTCGACTTGCCGGCCATGTTGGGACCGGTGAGCAACCAGAGCTGGCCGGACTTTTGCGCAGGTCCCGGCGACAGGTCGCAGGCATTTGCGATGAACGGCTCGCCATTACGCTTCAGGGCCTGCTCGACCACGGGGTGACGGCCGGCCTCGATCGCAAAGCCGAGAGACGAGTCCACCTCGGGCCGCACATAGTTCTCGTCGATCGCCAGCTTGGCCAGCGACGTCGCGACGTCGAGCAGCGCAAAGGCGTGAGCGGCGGCACGCAGATCCTCGCTGATGTCGAGCGCCTTGGCGCAGAGCTGTTCGAAAATCTCGAGCTCGAGGCCGAGCGCACGATCGCCGGCATTGGCGATCTTGGCTTCGATCTCCCCCAATTCAGAGGTGGTGAAGCGCACCTGGCCCGCCAGTGTCTGGCGGTGGATGAAGGTCGCGTTCAGCGGCGGCGACATCAGCTTGTCGCCGTGCTGCGCGGTCACCTCGACGAAATAGCCGAGCACATTGTTGTGCCGGATCTTCAGGCCCTTGACGCCCGTGCTGTCGGCGTAGCGCGCCTGCATCGAAGCCACCACCAGGCGCGAGGCGTCGCGCAGGTTTCGTGTTTCGTCCAGCGCAGGCTCGTAGCCCTGGCGAACGAAGCCGCCGTCGCGCTTGATCAGCGGCAGTTGATCGTCGAGCGCCTTGGCGAATTCCGCCGCGAGCTCGCGCGATGGCCTTTGCAGCGCCGCCATCACCGCGGCGATCTCCGGCGGCGGCTGATCGAGCTCGCCGAGCCGCGTCAGCACCTGGTCGGCGGCGATGATGCCGTCGCGCAGGCCGGCGAGATCGCGCGGGCCGCCGCGGCCAACCGACAGACGGGCCAGCGCCCGCGACATGTCGGGCGCACCGCGCAGAATGCTGCGGATGTCCTCGCGCGCGGCAGAGTCGGCAACGAAGCTGCCGACCGCATCGAGCCGCCGCGCGATCGCCGCCGCATCGGTCAGCGGCGCGGCCAGCCGCTGCGCCAACAGTCGCGACCCCGCCGAGGTCACCGTGCAGTCGATCGCGTCGAGCAGCGAGCCGCGGCGTTCGCCCGCCAGCGTCCGCGTCAGTTCGAGATTGGCGCGCGTCGCCGGATCGATCGCCATCGTCGCACCCGAGGCCTCGCGCGCGGGCGGCGACAGCGGGGGGTGCTTGCCGACCTGGGTGCGGTCGACATAGGTGACGGCCGCGGCCGCGGCGGTGGCTTCGAGACGCGAGAGCTGCGCCAGTCCGTCCATGGTCGCGACGGCAAAATAATCGCACAGCCGTTTCTCGGCGGTGGCGCCGTCGAAGACGTCACGGGTCAGCGGCGTCACCGCCGGCAGCTCGCGCAGGGTCTGTCCGAGCTCGCTGTCGTTGTAGAGCGCGTCGGTGACGATCACCTCGTTCGGATTGATGCGCGCCAGTGTCGCGGTGAGCTCTCCGCCCGAACACTCCGTCACCATGAATTCGGCGGTCGAGATGTCGATCCAGGCGAGGCCAAAGCGGTCACCGCCCGCCGATGAGCGGGCGCGCGCGAGCGCAATCAGATAGTTATTGGCGCGCGCGTCGAGCAGCGTGTCCTCGGTCAGCGTGCCCGGCGTGACCAGGCGCACCACGCCGCGGCGCACGACGCTCTTGTTGCCGCGCGCCTTGGCGGCGGCGGGATCCTCGGTCTGTTCGCACACCGCCACCCGGTGCCCCGCGATGATCAGCCGGTGCAGATAATCCTCGGAGCGCTCGACCGGCACGCCGCACATCGGGATATCGGCGCCCTGATGCTTGCCGCGCTTGGTCAGCACGATGCCGAGTGTCCTGGAGGCGATCTCGGCGTCCTCGAAGAACAGCTCGTAAAAGTCGCCCATCCGGTAGAACAGCAGCAAGCCCTGATGGGCCGCCTTGATTTCAAGGTATTGTTCCATCATCGGCGTGACGCGCGCGGCAGCTTCCGCCTGCGGCGCGGGCGCTTCGTCGGGGGGCGGTACAGGGATCGGTTGTTGCATTGTCATGGGCGGCGCAACCTACAAAATTTCGCCACGCGCTCCTATCGCTTTGGCCGGCGCGGGGAGGTTTTCCACGTTGTCCGCACCGCGGCATGCGCTGCTGGCGTACGCACCCCTCGGAACACGCGCGTATCAGTCAATTGACCTGCCGCGGGCGCCCTCCTAAAACTCCGTCGACATTGAAGAATTTAGGCCCGATCGCGGCATTCAGGGAGAACAACGATGCGTGACGTCTTTATCTGCGATGCCGTGCGGACCCCGATCGGCCGTTTCGGCGGCTCCCTCGCCAAAGTGCGTGCCGACGACCTTGCGGCTGCCCCGATCAAGGCGCTGATGGCCAAGCACCCCAATCTCGACTGGGCACAGGTTGACGAGGTCTTCTTCGGCTGCGCCAACCAGGCCGGCGAGGACAACCGCAACGTTGCACGCATGGCGCTCCTGCTTGCGGGCCTGCCGGATTCAGTTCCCGGCCAAACCCTGAACCGGCTCTGTGCCTCCGGCCTCGATGCGGTCGGTGCCGCCGGCCGCGCCATCCGTTCCGGCGAGATCGAGCTCGCGATTGCCGGCGGCGTCGAATCCATGACGCGCGCGCCCTTCGTGATGGGCAAAGCGCAGGAAGCCTTCTCGCGCTCTGCCGATATCTTCGACACCACGATCGGTTGGCGCTTCATCAATCCGCTGCTGAAGGCGCAGTATGGCGTCGATGCCATGCCGGAGACCGGCGAGAACGTTGCGGAAGAATTCCAGGTGTCGCGCGCCGATCAGGATGCTTTCGCGATCCGCTCGCAGCAGCGCGCCGGTGCGGCGATTGCCGCCGGCTATTTCGCCGAAGAAATCACCCCGATCACCATTCCCGGCGGCAAGGCCGGCCCCGTTACCGTCGACAAGGACGAGCATCCGCGCCCCGAGACTACGCTCGAAGCCCTCGCCAAGCTGAGGCCGATCGTACGCAATCCCGGCACGGTGACCGCGGGCAATGCCTCCGGCGTCAATGACGGCGCCGCCGCGATGATCTTGGCATCCGAAGCCGCCGTGAAAAAGCATGGCCTGACGCCGCGTGCCCGCATCCTCGGGCTTGCGTCGGCCGGCGTGCCGCCGCGCATCATGGGCATCGGCCCTGTGCCCGCGACCCGCAAGCTGATGGAGCGCCTCGGCAAGAAGATCAGTGATTTCGACCTGATCGAGCTCAACGAAGCCTTCGCCTCGCAGGGCATCGCCTGCATGCGCCAGCTCGGCGTTGCCGACGACGCCGATTTCGTCAATCCGCATGGCGGCGCGATCGCGCTCGGTCATCCCCTCGGCATGAGCGGCGCGCGCCTTGCGCTCACCGCCGTGCACGGCATGGAAAAGCGCGGCGGCAAGCTCGCGCTTGCCACCATGTGCGTCGGCGTCGGCCAGGGTGTGGCTGTCGCGATCGAGAAGTTGAACTAAGCTCTCTTCTCTCTCCCCGCTTTCGGGAGAGAGAAATTTTAGGGATCCGCTTCCATGATCATTGCGGGTGAGCAGGACGTCACGGCCGCGTCCCTGGCGGTGATGGAGCGGACGTCCGATCCGCGGCTGCGCCAGATCATGGTCTCCCTGGTCAAGCATCTGCACGGCTTCGTCCGCGACGTTCGTCTGACCGAGAAGGAATTCCGTGACGCCACGGCTGTTATCGCCGAGCTCGGCAAGCTCTCGACCGACACGCATAATGAGGTCGTGCTGATGGCGGGCTCGCTCGGCGTCTCGCCGCTGGTGTGCCTGCTGAACAATGGCGATCAGGGCAACACGGAAACCGACCAGTCGCTGCTCGGACCGTTCTGGCGGTTGAACTCGCCGCGGATGGAGAATGGCGGATCGATCGTCCGCTCCGAGACGCCGGGCGCGCCGCTGTTCGTCAACGGCCGCGTCGTGGACAAGGACGGCCGTCCCGTCGCCGGCGCCGAGGTCGACGTCTGGCACGCGTCGCCCGTTGGGCTCTATGAAAACCAGGACCCCGAGCAGGCCGACATGAATCTGCGCAAGTTTACGACCGACCAGGACGGAGGCTTCTCTTTCCGCTCCGTGATGATGGTCGGCTATCCCATTCCGACCGATGGCGTGGTCGGCCGTCTCCTGGAGGCGCAGAGCCGGCATCCCTATCGTCCCGCGCACCTGCATGCCCTGGTCTTCAAGCCCGGCTTCGAGGTGCTGATCTCGCAGGTCTACGATCCCGCCGATCCGCATATCGACAGCGACGTGCAGTTCGGCGTGACGAAGGCGCTGATAGGCAAGTTCCTGCGTCATGACGCGCCACACCCGACAGAGCGCGATGTCGCGACGCCCTGGTATTCGCTCGATCATGTCTACCGGCTCGAAGCCGGCGAGGCAGTGCTGCCGCGTCCGCCGATCAAATAGGGCTCAAAGCCGCTTCCCCCAATTAGTTATATCCTATAATGATTGGCGGAAGCGTTGACCGGTCGGACCGAAAAAGGGCCGGGGAGGAGTTTGCCAATGACATTCATCTATCCCGTCGACAGCAACCAGGCGCATCCGCTGCCGCTGTCGCCCGAATACAAGAGCTCGATCAAGCGCGCGCCGAACAAGCCCTTGATCCCGATGCGCCATACGCTGTCGGAGCTGACCGGCCCGGTCTACGGCCATGAGACTGTGCGCGAGGGAGACAGCGACCTCACCACCCAGCACACCGGCGAGCCGCTCGGAGAGCGCATCATCGTGCACGGCCATGTGCGCGACGAGGACGGCCGCGGCGTTCCGAACTCACTGGTCGAGATCTGGCAGGCCAATTCCTGCGGCCGCTACGTTCACGTCCGCGACCAGCATCCGGCCCCGCTCGATCCGAATTTTACGGGCGCCGGCCGCACCGTGAGCGATGCCTCCGGTTATTATCGTTTTGTCACGATCAAGCCTGGCGCGTATCCCTGGGGCAACCACCACAACGCCTGGCGTCCCGCGCACATCCATCTCTCGGTGTTCGGCCATTCCTTCGTCACGCGTCTGGTGACGCAGATGTACTTCCCTGCCGATCCGCTGTTCCCGTTCGATCCGATCTTCAATTCGGTGCCGGACGAGAAGGCGCGGGCGCGGATGGTGTCGTCGTTCGACTTAGAGAATACCCAGCCCGA
Source organism: Bradyrhizobium sp. 197 (assembly GCF_023073375.1). NCBI lineage: Bacteria > Pseudomonadati > Pseudomonadota > Alphaproteobacteria > Hyphomicrobiales > Nitrobacteraceae > Bradyrhizobium > Bradyrhizobium sp. 197. Next base: position 100,249 of record NZ_JADPJJ010000024.1, read on the forward strand.
ATGGGCGCTGTGCTACCGCTTTGACATCGTGCTGCGCGGCAAGAACGCCACGCCTATGGAGAACCATTAAGTGCAGGATAATGGGATCACGCCATCGCAGACGGTCGGCCCGTTCTTCAAATATGGCCTGACGCCAAACGGCGACTACGCCTGGAACGATGCGTTCACGAACTCGACGCTGACTCCCGACGTCACCGGCGATCGCGTCCGCATCGAGGGCCGTGTGTTCGACGGCGACGGAGTCGTTGTGCCTGATGCCATGCTGGAGATCTGGCAGGCCGATGCGCAGGGGCGCTTTGCCGATCCGCAGGACAAGCGCGCGCTGCCAAATGCGAGCTTCCGCGGCTTTGCCCGCTGCGGCACCGACAAGGATGGCAACTACGCCTTCGAAACCATCAAGCCAGGCGCGGTGCCCGATCCCGACGGCAAGCCGCAGGCGCCGCATATCCTGCTTGCGGTGTTTGGCCGCGGCATGCTGCGGCATCTCTATACCCGCATCTATTTCGGCGACGAGGCCGGCAACGCCGCCGACCCCGTGCTGGCGCTGGTGCCGGCCGACCGCCGCGCCACGTTGACCGCCGTACGCGAGGCCGGCAAGCCAGTGTACCGGCTCGACCTGCGATTGCAGGGCGACAACGAAACTGTGTTTTTCGACGTGTGACTGAGGTGGCGTCCCGGATCTGCGCTTGCGCCTATCCGGGACGATGGCGGAGGACCGGGCCCAACTTTCGCTGCCCGAAACCGCTCGCTGACGCCGTTTTCCCGTAGTTCTCCGGAGTCCGCGCGATTCAAATTCCGCGCGAAGCAATCCCGTGTTTACCGTAATCCTCTAGGATCCGTTGGATTTGGCGCGGCCCATCGGATTGTTTCATGAAAATTCGCCTTTCGCTTTCTTCCGCAATCATTGCTTTCGGCATCGTCCTCGCCATCGGCTTTACCGCCGTTGTCTCCACCAGCCTCTACGCCCTGCACGAGCTCAAGGTCGGCGGCCCGCTCTATACCGACATCAAGCTCGGCAATGACCTCATCGCGGACATCCTGCCCCCGCCGGAATATGTGATCGAGGCCTATCTCGAGGCTACCCTCGTCATGCGCGAGCCGGACCGGCTGGCGGCGCACGGCGACCGCCTGGTCCAGCTCCGCAAGGATTACGACGAGCGCAAGGCTTTCTGGGTTACCTCCGGCCTCTCGGCCGACCTGAAGACCGCGCTGGTGTCGAAATCCGACGCCGAGGTGCAGAAGTTCTGGAAGCTGTTGTCCGACCAGCTCCTGCCGGCCCTCAAGGCCAAGGACACGGCCGCCTCCGAGCGCGCCTACGCGCAGCTCAAGGATGCCTACACCGCGCATCGCGCCGTCATCGACAGCATTGTCGAGAGTGCCAACAAGCAGAATGCCGAAATGGAGAAGCTGGCCGCGGACCGCGACAGCTCCATGCTTTATATCCTCATGGGCGTTTCCGCCGCCGTTCTGGCATTCATTGCCGCGGGCCTGCTCGGCGTCGCGCTCGGCGTGGTGCGCCCGATCGTGCGCATGACAGGCACGATGCAAAAGCTCGCGACCGGCGATCTCGCCGCCGACATCCCCTTCGCACACCGTCAGGACGAGGTCGGGTCGATGGCGGGCGCCCTGTTGGTGTTCAAGCAGGCGGCAGTCGACAATGCCCGGCTGCGCGAAGAACAGCTGCTGCAGGAGCAGGAGGCGGCGCTGGCCAAGCGTGGTGCCCTGCAACAGATGGCCGATACGGTCGAGCGGGAAACCGGCCGCTCGGTCGATACCGCAAGCGCTGCGACCCAAGGCGTAGAACGGGCGGCCTCCAGCCTGTCCGAGATCGCGCGGTCGTTGTCCACGGAGTCGCAGGCGGTTGCCTCGGCGTCCACCCAGGCCCTGAGCAGCTCGCAAACCGTTTCAGCCGCGGCGGAAGAACTGAGTGCTTCGATCCGTGAGATCGCGACCCAGGTCGCGCGGACCAGCACGGTCACAAAATCGGCGGTCGCCGGTCGTGAACAGGCGCGTTCGACCATCCAGGCGCTGGCCGGTTCGGTCAAGAAAATCGCCGAGGTCTCCGATCTCATCGGCGGCATCGCCGGTCAGACCAACCTCCTGGCACTCAACGCCACGATCGAGGCCGCGCGTGCCGGCGAAGCCGGCCGCGGTTTCGCGGTGGTCGCCGCCGAAGTGAAATCCCTGTCCGACCAGACCGCCAAATCCACCGAGGAGATCACGCGGCTGATTGCCGAGATCCAGGCCTCGACGCAGGCCGCGGTCGATGCCGTCGAAACCATGGGGGGCCACATCCTCGAAATCGACGGAGTTGCCACCTCCGTTGCCGCCGCGATGGAAGAGCAGGACGCCGCGACGCGTGAGATCACGCGCTCGATCTCCGAATCGGCTTCCGCGGCGAAGGAGGTCTCGGCCAAGATCGGCGACGTCAGCCGTGACGCCGCCTCCGTGAACGAGCGCGCCGCCGAGGTCAGACAGGCGATCGCCGGCATGGCGGCCAATCTCGAACAGCTCCGGTCGGTCGTGGTCAGGACCGTGCGCGCCTCGACCGCTGCGGCTTAGGCCGGCATCGGGTTGGCCGCTGGTGCGTGGGGCGTGATCGTGCAGTATGACGCGGGACAGGGGCATCGTGGCTATGACACCTCCACAATTGCCGGCGGTCGTTGAGCCCGCCCGACTGACGGCAGCGCTCCGCAGGAGTGGCGTGCTGGACGCCGGCGCAGTCCGCGAGGTGAAAGTGCTGCATCAGCGCGACACCGTCGTGTCGCACATTATCCGCCTTGGCCTGCGCTATGTGGGGGAATCCGCCGGCGCCCCGCGATCGCTGATCCTGAAGACCGCGCATTCCGACTTCGCAAAGACGCTTGCAAATGGCGGCCGGCACGAAGTGGCCTTCTATACGCAACTCGCGCCAACAGTGCCGGCGGGGCTTGTGCCGCGCTGCTTCGACGGGCATTTCGACGAGGAGAGCGAGACCTGGCATCTCCTGCTCGAAGACCTCACCGACAGCCATGAGATTGCGACGCAATGGCCGCTGCCACCGTCGCGCGATCAGGCGATGGCGATCGTCACGACGCTCGCGCGATGGCACGCGGCCTGGTGGGACCATCCCGGTCTCGGCGAGACCGTCGGCACCTGGGCGAGCGAGGAGGACAGCGCAACTCACATGGAGACCTTCGCCGGCCATTACGATCGCTTCGCGGACCTGCTCGGCGATCGCCTCAGCGAAGAGCGCCGCATCCTCTACCGCCGGCTGATCGATCAGTCGGCCCGGCTATCCCTGCGCTATCATTTGCGACGTCATGTCAGCATCACTCATGGCGATGCCCATATCTGGAATTTCCTGCTGCCGCGCGCCGGCGTCGCCGATACCGTGCGGATCTTCGACTTCGACCTGTGGAACATCAACGTGCCGACCAACGACCTCGCCTACATGATGGCGATGCAATGGTATCCGGAACGCCGGCAGACGCTCGAGCGGGCGCTGCTCAACCGTTACTACGAGACGCTGATCGCGCGCGGCGCCAGCGGCTATACGCGCGGCGCGCTCGATCAGGATTACCGTTGGTCGGTGCTCTGGCACATCACCACGCCGGTCTGGCAATGGAGCATCAACATCCCGCCGGTGATCTGGTGGAACAATCTGGAGCGGGTGATGCTGGCGGTCGAGGATTTAGGGTGCGAGGAGTTTTTGGGGTAGTTGGCGCTGCACGCTCGCCGTCGTCCAAGTTGTGACGCACCCTACTCCATCACCGCATGTTCCGGCCCGGCCGACTGCTTGCGCAGCGTGGCCTTGGACGAGCCGATCATCAGGGCGAGTGGGATGGTGCAGAGGATGAAGATCATCACCAACATGTAGTCGTGCGCGAAGGCGATGATCTGCGCCTGCACGCTGACCATCCTGTCGGCCATGGCGCGGCCGGCGTCGGTGGAGAGATTGATCATGCCGCTGACGTTGGGCATCTGGAGCGCGTGGTTGAACGGGTTGATGTTCTCGGACAGGATCGCATAGGTCTTGCGCGTGCCCTGCGTCAGCTCGGCGACGACGATGGAGATGCCGACCGAGCTCGCGACGTTGCGCAGCAGCGTCAGCATCGAGGTGCCGTCGGTGCGCAAGTGGTTCGGCAGCGTCAGGAACGCCACCGTCGAGAGCGGCACGAAGACGAGGCCGAAGCCAAAGCCCTGGATCACGCTGACGACCACGATTTCCGGCACCTGGGTCTGGTCGGTCCAGCCCGTCATCTGGAACAGCGAGGCCGCCGTCAGCGTCAGGCCGCAGATGATCAGCGTGCGCGCCTCGATCCAGCGCATGATGCGGCCGACCATCATCATGGCGAAGAAAGTGCCGAAGCCGCGGCTTGCGAGCAGGCCGCCCGCGGTCATGATGGGATAACCGATCACGTTCTGCAGGTAGGGCGAAGCCAGCGCCATGGTCGAGTACAGCACGAGGCCCATCACCGTCATGAAGATGCAGCCGGTGAGGAAGTTGCGATCCCTGAACAGCGCGAACTGAATGAAGGGACGCGAGGTCGTGAAGGAGTGGGCGAAGAAGTAATAGAAGGCGACGCCGGAGACGGCGAACTCGGTCACGATCTCGACCGACTCGAACCAGTCGAGCTGCTCGCCGCGATCGAGCGCGAGCTGGAGTGCGCCGATCCCGATCGCCAGCGCGGCAAAGCCGAACCAGTCGAACTTCAGGCTGAGATTCTTATCGGTCTCGTCCATGAAGACGGCGAGCCCGAGCACGGTGATCGCGCCGAACGGCAGGTTGACGAAGAACACCCAGTGCCAGGAATAGCTCTCGGTGAGCCAGGCGCCCAGCGACGGGCCCATGATCGGGCCCATCATCACGCCCATGCCCCAGATCGACATCGCCGTGGCGCGTTCCTGAAGCGTGTAATAGTCGAGCATCACTGACTGCGACAGCGGCACCAGCGCTGCGCCGAATACGCCCTGCAGCAGGCGGAACAGCACCATCTGGTTGATGTCCTGCGCGAGGCCGCACAGCACGGAGGCGAAGGTGAAGCCGGCCGCGCAGGCGATGAAGATGCGCTTGCGGCCAAAGCGGTTGGAGATCCAGCCCACCGGCGCCGTCATGATCGCAGCGGCGACGATGTAGGACGTCAGCACCCAGTTGATCTGGTCCTGCGAGGCCGACAGCGTGCCCTGCATGTAGGGCAGGGCGACATTGGCGATGGTGGTGTCCAGCGCCTGCATGATGGTCGCCGTCATGGCGCAGATCGTCACCATGTTCCGGCGCATGCCGGGGACCATCAGGCTCGCATGGGGGCCGGACATCGGATCGGTCCTTGTCTCAGTCGTTTTCGTGGCCTGCGGTCGCCGCCAGGCCGAGCAGGCCGGCGAGCGAGCGCTGATGGCCGGTGTCGATGGTGGCGTAGACGCTCATGCCCGCCTTCAGCTTCCGCACGTATTTGTCGGTCTCGTCGAAATAGACGCGGATCGGCACGCGTTGCACGACCTTGACGAAATTGCCGGTGGCGTTTTGCGGCGGCAGGATCGCGAACTGCGCGCCGGTGCCGGGCGAGAGCGAGCCGATCTTGCCCTTGAAGACATGGTTCGGGAACGCGTCGACCTCGAGCGTGACCGGTTGCCCTTCGGTGACGTAGGTGAGGTCGCTTTCTTTCGGATTGGCGTCGACCCAGGGGTGGGCGACGTCGATGATAGAGAACACCGGCGTGCCGGCGGTGACGTAGCGGCCGAGCTGGATCTGCTCGACCTGCGTCGCAACGCCGCTCATCGGGGCCCGCACGACGGCGTGGTCGAGATTGCGCTGGGCGTCGTCGAGCTTGGCCTTGGCCTGGGCGTAGGGCGGGAATTGCTCGAGCGGCAGGTCGGGATTGCCGAGCAGCTGGGTCTTCGCATTGGACAACTGCTGCTTGACGAACTGCGTCTGGGCGCCAGCGGTGACCAGCGCATTGGCAGCGTTGTCCAGGTCGAGCTGCGAGCCGAAATTGCTCTTTACCAGTGACTGCTTGCGCTCGACGTCGCGCTGCTTCAGGTCGACGCCCCGCTGCGCCAAATCGAGCATCTGTGCGTATATCTTGATGTTCGCGATGAGATTGTCATAGGTCGTGCGAGACTGGTCGAGCGCGGCCTTTGCCTGATCGACCGCGAGGCGGAACGGCACGGGGTCGATCTCGAACAGCTCGTCGCCCTGCTTGACGACTTGGCCCTCTTTCACGATGACCTTCTCGATCTTGCCGGAAATGTCGGGCGTCACCAGCACCTTCTGGGCACCGACATAGGCGTCGTCGGTGCCGACATAGCGGCCGCCATTGAGATAGAAGGTCAGGCCGGCAATGGCGACGACGGCCGGCAGCACGACCAGAAGCAGGACGCGGCGATAACGGCGCAGGCCGGCGATCAGGCGGCGACGCGGATTGGTGCCGGCTTTCTTGGTGGGCTTGCCGCTGTCGATTTTCTGCTCGGGTTGGAATTTGAGAACCTGATCAGCCATAGCGCTGCTCCTTACGCGCTTGTTCCGCTACCGATGTCTGGATCGCGGTACGCACGTTTTCCTTGATTGTTTCGAGCTGGGTGAGGAGGCGATGGGCGTCCGCCGGAGTGATGCCCTCGAGCGCGTTGGCCGTGAGCTCGGACTTCAGCCCGCTCATCCGTCCGAGCAATTGCCGCCCCGCCTTCTTCAGGTGCAGCCGCTTGACGCGGCGGTCCGAAGGATCGTTGCGGCGTTCGATCCAGTCACTGTCGCAGAGCTTGTCGATCAGGCGTGTCAGCGTGATCGGCTGCACCTCGAGAAGCTCCGCGAGTTCCGACTGCTTCATGCCTTCGCTGCGCTCGACCTTGGCCAGCACCGCCCATTGCGCGCGGGTGATGCCGAAGCGCGAGGCTTCCTTGTCGGCATAGACGCGGAGCAGGCGATAGAGCTCGGCAAGCGTAAACAGGAAGTTCTGGTCCACGGGCCCGCGGCTCATGAGCTTGGTCTCCAATAAGCTTGGAATATAATAAGCAAGCTTATGATTATTTCATGGCGGGATAGCGGGATGCTGTCCCGCAGCAAGAGCATGGCTGATCGCCGCACCGCCGGTCCTGCTTTGGGTTCCCCCTTCGAAATGCTAGAATGCCGGTCCCATGACCCTCGCAAAGCCGGTTTTTCCCGCGCCCGATCACGATCACGGCCGTTGCACCGCGGATGCGCTGGCGCATGCCGAAGCCGTCTGCGAGCAGCGCACGCAGAAATTCACGCCGATCCGCCGCCATGTGCTGGGGGCGCTGCTCTCGAGCCACCGGCCGCTGGGAGCCTATGAAGTGATCGACGAGCTGGCGAAATCGATGCCGCGGCCGGCGCCGATCACGGTCTATCGTGCTCTCGATTTCTTGATGACGAACGGCCTCGTGCACCGCATCGAAAGCCGCAACGCCTATCTCGCCTGCGCCGCCCACGACCATGACGCGACCTCGGCGGTGACGTTCCTGATCTGCGAGCGCTGTGGTCTGGTCGGTGAGATTCCGTCGGCGTCGTTCGCCAAGGACCTCACCGCCGCCGCGCGCAGTTCAGGCTTCGCTCCCAAACTGTCCGTGGTGGAAATCACGGGCGTCTGTGCGCATTGTCAGAAAGCTGCATAAAGCAACAACGGCGCAACGCCGGTTTTTCAGGAAGACATGTCCTCACCACAAGCCCTATCGTCCGCCGGTCGTCCCCTCAGTGCCGGCGCCATCGCTCTGATGCTCATGCTGTGCCTGACCTGGGGGTTCAACCAGATCGCGGTGAAGCTGGTGCTGCCGGACATCCCGCCGATGCTTCAGGCCACGTTCCGCTCGATGGGCGCGCTGCCGGTGCTGTTCATCATCGGCAGCTTGCGCGGCGTTAAATTCTTCGAACGCGACGGCACCTGGAAGCCCGGCGTGATTGCCGGACTGATGTTCGGCATCGAGTTCGTTCTGATCTTTCAGGGCCTGCGCTTCACACCGGCGTCGCGGGCGGTCGTGTTCCTCTACACCGCGCCGTTCTTCGTCGCGCTCGGCTCCTACCAGGTGCTTGGCGAGCGACTTGGCGGTACGCAATGGCTGGGGCTGGCCGTCAGCTTTGCCGGTGTCGCACTCGCGATCGGGGTACCGCAGCCCAACGTCGATTCGCATGTTCTGCTCGGCGACCTCATGATCGTCGGCGGCGCCGCGCTGTGGGCGGCGACCACGCTGGTTGCCAAGGGCACCCGGCTGCGTTTCGCGGCGCCTGAAAAGGCACTCGGCTATCAGGTCGCGACCTCGATCCCGATCCTCGGCACGGCCGCCTGGCTGTTTGAGGAGACCATCCCCCACACCCCGTCGACGCTGTCGCTGGGCCTGATGGCCTTCCAGGCGATCTGGGTGGTGGGAACCACGTTCACGCTTTGGTTCGCGCTGGTGAAGACCTATTCGGCCAGCAAATTGTCGGCTTTTACCTTCATCACCCCTTTGTTTGGCGTGGTGGGTAGCTATTTCATCATGCACGACACCCTGAACCTGACATTCGGGGTGGCAGCGGTCCTTGTAATTGCTGGGCTTTTTCTGGTTAACCGTCCCAGCCAATCCGCTGCGGCGCCGCGCGATGCATTGCTGAACGTCACCAAAACCTGATATTTGGACCCCATGAACAAGCTCGAAACCACCATCGATTCCGACATCGCGGGGCCTGCGCCGCGCCATCACACCACCCAGGTCAAGGTCGGCGACGTTGCCGTCGGCGGCGGTGCGCCGATCGTCGTGCAGTCGATGACCAACACCGACACCGCCGATATCGACGGCACCATCGCCCAGGTCGCAGCGCTCGCGCGCGCGGGCTCCGAAATGGTCCGCATCACCGTGGACCGCGAGGAAGCCGCTGCCGCCGTCCCGCATATCCGCGACGGCCTGCTCAAGCGCGGCATCACCACGCCCTTGATCGGCGACTTTCATTATATCGGCCACAAGCTACTCGCGGCCTATCCGGCCTGCGCCGAGGCGCTCGCCAAATATCGCATCAATCCCGGCAATGTCGGCTTCAAGGACAAGCGCGACACGCAGTTCGCCGACATCATCGAGATCGCCAACAAGAACAGCAAGCCGGTCCGCATCGGCGCCAATTGGGGCTCGCTCGACCAGGAGCTTCTGACCAGGCTGATGGACGAGAACACCGCCTCGGCCAATCCGCGCGATGCGCGCGCGGTGATGCGCGAAGCCATGGTGCAGTCGGCACTGCTCTCGGCGGCGCGCGCCGAAGAGCTTGGCATGCCCAAGGACCGCATCATCCTGTCGGCCAAGGTGTCGGCGGTGCAGGATCTGATCGCGGTCTACGAGGTTCTCGCCAGCCGCTCCGATTACGCCATCCATCTCGGCCTGACCGAAGCCGGCATGGGCACCAAGGGCATTGTCGCCTCATCCGCCGCGCTCGGCATCCTGCTTCAGCAGGGCATCGGCGACACCATCCGCATCTCGCTGACACCGGAGCCCGGCGGCGACCGCACCCGTGAGGTGCAGGTCGGCCAGGAGCTGTTGCAGACCATGGGCTTCCGCACCTTCGTGCCGCTGGTTGCGGCATGTCCCGGCTGCGGCCGCACCACCTCGACCACGTTCCAGGAACTGGCCAGCTCGATCCAGGGTTTCATCCGCGACGAGATGCCGACCTGGAAAACCAAATATCCCGGCGTGGAAGAACTCAACGTCGCGGTGATGGGCTGCATCGTCAACGGCCCCGGCGAATCCAAGCACGCCAATATCGGCATCTCGCTGCCGGGCACGGGCGAAGCGCCGGCTGCCCCCGTGTTCGTCGACGGCAAGAAGTTCCGGACCCTGCGCGGCCCGACCATCTCCACCGACTTCAAGGCGCTCGTGATCGACTACATCGAGCAGCGCTATGGTCAGGGCGCCAAGGTGCCGGTGACCGCGGCGGAGTAGGCGTCTTTCCAAAGTTGGAATCGTAGGGCGGGTTAGCAATGCGTAACCCGCCTTATTTTTTGTGGGTGCGAATTGGCGGGTTACGCTTCGCTAACCCGCCCTACATTGCTACGATGTTCCCAATCAAGAATGATCGGGAGGCACACCATGAGCTCACTCGCCGGCAAGCAGGGCCCGCGCTATCGCCACACGGCCGAGGACGGCGCGCCGTACGAAACCATCGCGGTCGAAAAGCTCACCCCGATCATCGGTGCGGAAATATCCGGCGTCGACATCGGCAAGCTGGTCTCGGACGATGCCCGCTCCAACCGGCAGATGGACGAGATTCAGCGCGCGCTCGCCGAAAACCTCGTCATCTTCTTCCGCGACCAGCGCATCACGCCGCAGCAGCATCTCGCCTTCGGCCGCAAGTTCGGCGAACTGCATTTCCATCCTGCCGCGCCGCATGAGGATGAAGACCCGGCGCTGATGAAGATCTACGCGGATGCGAACTCGCCGCGCGCCAACGGCGAAGGCTGGCATTCCGACGTGTCCTGCGACCTCGAACCGCCGATGGGCTCGATCCTCTACATCAAGCAGTGCCCGCCGCGCGGCGGCGACACGCTGTTCGCGAACATGTACGCTGCGTACGAGGCGCTGTCGGACCGCATGAAGGCCTATCTCGACGGCCTGACCGCGCTGCACGACGGCGAGCCGATCTATCGTGGGCTCTATGCCAATTACGGCGTGGCTGACCGTCCGTCCTATCCGAACGCCGAGCACCCTGTGTTGCGCACGCATCCGGTCACGGGCAGGAAGGCGCTCTACGTCAATCGCGGCTTCACCCGCCACATCAACGGCATCCCGCGCGACGAGAGCGACGCGATGCTCGCCTATCTCTACCAGCACGCCGAGAACCCGCTGTTCCAGTGCCGCTTCCGCTGGACCGAGAACGCCATCGCGTTCTGGGACAACCGCTGCGCCCAGCACCGCGCGATGTGGGACTACTGGCCGCACACGCGCTCCGGCACGCGCGTGACGGTGAAGGGCGAGCGGCCGGTTTAATCCGCCTACGCACTGCGTTCCGCGTTGACGTCTTCCCGCGTCCGCGCCAATCTTGCCAAAACAAAGACGTCGGGAGGATCAGCCATGCTCCGCGCCGAGGACAACAAATTCCTGACCGAGTCGGGCCCCGGCACGGGAATGGGCGAGCTGTTGCGGCGGTTCTGGATTCCCGTGGCTCTCTCCGAAGAACTTTCCGAGCCGGACGGCGAGCCGAAGAAGATCATCGTGCTCGGCGAAGAGTTGCTCGCGTTCCGTGACTCGCGCGGCGTTGTCGGAATCATCGACCAGTACTGTCCGCATCGCGGCGCCAATCTCTGGCTTGGGCGCAATGAGGAATGCGGCATTCGCTGCGTCTATCACGGCTGGAAGTTCGACACCGACGGCCGATGCGTCGACATGCCGACCTCCTATCCCGACATCAACGCCAAAGACCTCATCCGGATCAAATCCTATCCGGTGCGCGAATGGGGCGAGATGATCTGGGCCTATATGGGCCCGGCCGAGGTCATGCCCGAATTGCCAGATCTCGAAATGGCGCTGCTGCCGGCCTCGCACCGCTATGTCAGCAAGAAATGGCAGGACTGCAACTGGGTGCAAGCGCTGGAAGGCTCGATCGACACCGCGCATTTCACTTTCGCCCATCTCTCCTTCGACAAGGAGGTGAACGAGATTCTGGACATCAAGAAGCATTTTGTGAATCCGATCGCGCGGATGTCGAGCGACCACATGCGTTGGATCGCAGAGGATCCGCGCCCTGTGATCAAGATCCAGCCGCACGACGCGGGATTGACGATTGCCGGTGGGCGTCTCACCGGCGGCGACAGCATCTACTGGCGCATCGCGCAATTCCTGATGCCGTTCCACGCCTATGCGCCGAGCGCGATGCCGGGCGAGAACATTTTTGGCCAGACCTTCGTGCCCGTCACCGACACCAATTGCTGGATCTACACCTATGCCTGGAATCCGGAGCGGCCGCTGGCGCAAGCCGAGCGTGATGCCTTCGACCGCGGCAATGGCGTGATCGCGGAGGTCGACGACAATTACGTGCCGTTGCGCCACAAGGGCAACGACTATTTGATCGACCGCAAACTCCAGAAGACCAGGAGCTACACCGGCATCAAGGGCGTCTCCGAACAGGACGCCGCCGTGCAGGACAGCCAGGGCCCGATCGCCGGCCGCACCCGCGAGCATCTCGGCCCGACCGATCTCGGTATCATGCATTTCCGGAAAGTCGTGATGGAGCTGGCGCGGGCGCTTCAGCAGGGCGAGCCGCCATCGCAGGCTGCGCATCAGGATCGCTACGCCGTGCGCTCGGGCGCCTGCGTCACCAGCAGGGCCAAGGACTTGCCCGCCGTGATGATGGAACGCTTTGGTGACGTCGCGGGATTCGTCGGCCGTCCCAGGATTGCGGCTGCGGAGTAAGGCTTGAGGCATTCGCGCAGCATCATCGCACGCCTCGTCTTGCCGCTCGTCGCGTCGATCTTGCTATCGTTGGCGCCTGCTGACGCCGGTCATGCTGCTATCACGAGAAAAAATGCGAAGCCCAAGCCGCCGCAATCACCGGCCAAATGCGAGGTGCCGAAATTCAGGATCGTCGTGGATGTCGGGCACACGCCGGACTCCTACGGCGCGTTGAGCGCGCGCAATGATCCGGAGTTCGGCTTCAACTTCCGGCTTGCGAGGCTCATCACGGCGAAGCTCAAGTCTGGAGGCTTCGCCGCAGCCCGCCTGCTCGTCACGGATGGCAAGGCACGGCCGAGCCTGTTCAAGCGGGTCAGTGCCGCGAATGACGGTCGGGCCGATCTCTTCCTGTCGATCCACCATGATTCGGTGCCGGACAAGCTGCTCGAGAGCTGGGAGTTCGACGGCGCGCACAGCTATTTCAGCGATCGTTTTTCGGGCCACTCTCTATTCGTGTCGCAGCGGAACCCGCACTTCGCCGCCAGCCTGATGCTGGCCCGGATGATCGGCAGGCAGCTGAAAGAGCAGGATCTGCACTATGCCAGCCAATACACTCTGCCGGTGATGGGCCGCTACCGGCGCCAATTGCTCGACAAGGATGTCGGCGTCTACCGCTATGACGGGCTCGTCGTGCTCTCGCAAACCCGCAGCGCCGCCGTGCTGCTCGAGGCTGGCTCGATCATCAACCGCGACGAGGAAATGGCGATGAATTCGCCGGGGCGGCAGGAGATGATTGCGGGCGCCGTGGCGGTGGCGATCAGGGAGTTCTGCGAGAGGCGGTGATTGCTCGCGCAATGACGAGAATCTATAGCGGCCCTCCCCGATACTCCCGGTTCGCCAAACTCGCCTCCTCCAGATCCAGATCCCGCTCGATCCGCCGGCGCGTCTCGTCGGTGATCTGGCCGTCGCGCAGCAGGTCGTGGATGAATTTCCGCTCGGCCTCGATCAGGTCACGCGTCAGGGCGGTGCCGGCGGCCGAAACGTCGTGGTGGGTGGGATCGAGCGAGTCCGGTAGCTGGTTGACGCGAATCTCGTGGCGTGCGCGCAGCAGCCGCATCACCTCGTCCGTGACTTCCTTCTCCTCGGTCAGCACGTCGAGCGACTTCAGGGCGGCATCGAGAGCCTGGCGGCGTGCCGCGATCTCGGCCTCGTGCTCGGCGACATGCTCGTTGCGACCGGCTTCCGCGACGCCGAGCCAGCGCACCACCGGTGGCAGTGTGAGGCCGACTCCGATCAGCGTGACGAAAATGACGGCGAAGGCGACGAACAGGATCAGGTCGCGATACGGAAAGGCCTCGCCGCCCGGCAACGTGAAAGGCAGCGCCAGCGCAGCCGCCAGCGACACGGCGCCGCGCACGCCGGTGAACGCGAGCACGAACGGCCATTGCCATGGCGGTGAGGGATCGCGGGCGCGCAGCGACTTGCTGAACATCCGCGGCAGATAGGTCGCGGGATAGAGCCAGGCGAAGCGCGCGCCCACGACGACCACCAGGACCACGGCGGTTGCGATCATGATGTCGTCGAGCGGAAACGCCTTCGATTTCTCATAGAGCGCGCGCATCTGGAATCCGGTGAGCAGGAACAGCAAGCCCTCGATCAAATAGATCACGAGGTCCCAGAAGAAGATGCCTTGCAGACGCGTCGATGCCGAGATCAGCAGCGGCCCGTTCCAGCTCACATGGAGGCCGCAGGCGACGGTGGCGATCACGCCGGAGCCGCCGACGTGCTCGGGCAGCCAATAGGAGACGAAGGGCGTGATCAGCGACAGCGTCAGCTCGACCTGCGGATCCCTGGACCATTTGCGCAAGCGCAGGGACAGCCAGCCGACGCCGATGCCGAAGGCGATCTCGCTGGCGACGATGAGCAAGAACTCACCGGCTGCCAGAGGCAGCGAGAAATGCCCGACCATGATCGCGGCGAGCGCGAAACGATAGAGGGTCAGCGCGGTAGCGTCGTTGGCGAGCCCTTCGCCTTCGAGGATGACCAGGAGCCGGCGCGGCATGTGCAGCCGGCGCGCGATCGCGAGCGGTGCCACCACGTCGGGCGGCGCGACAATGGCGCCGAGCAGGAAGCCGATGGCCCAGGGCAGGCCAATCACATAATGCGTGGCGGCCGCCACCAGCGCCGCGGTGAAGATCACCGCACCGACCGCGAGCAGCACGATCGGGCGTAAATTGTTCCTGAACTCGCGCCAGCTCATGGCGACGCTGGCCGAGTAGATCAGCGGCGGCAGCACCATCAGCAGTACCAGTTCCGGCGGCAGTTCGACCGGCGGCATGCCCGGCACGAAGGCGAGACCGATACCGGAGAGCATCAGCAGAATGGCAGGCGCGATGTTGAAGCGGCGCGCGACAAGCGCAGTGCCCGCCAACACGGCAAGCAGGATGAGAAAGGTCTGAAATTTCGCTTCGATCATGGCCTGTCTTGGCCGGAAGCAACCGCAAGGTCAATGCGGCGCGGCTCAGGCCAGCCGCTCAGCCACCATGCGGCCGATGCGCGCGAACACGGCTTCGAACTGCGCAGCGTTGGGCGTGCCGCCCTGGGTGTAGGCCGCGATCAGGATCGGTGCATCGGGCTTCGTATCGGGCTTGGGCCAGACCACCGCGATATCGCCAGAGGCGTCCTTGCCGTTGTTGCCGGTCTTGTCGCCGATCTTCCAGTTTGCGGGGAGCCCGCCACGCAGCCGGTTCGCGCCGGTCTTGCAGCCCACCATCCATTCCATGAGTTGAGCACGCGAGGCCGGCGACAGCGCCGCGCCCGTCACCAGCCGCCGCAGATTGCCCGCCATCGCCGCCGGGGTCGTGGTGTCGCGGGGATCGCCGGGCGGTGAGCGGTTGAGCTCGGGCTCATTGTGGTCCAGTCGCGAGGTGTTATCGCCGAGCGACCGCCAGAAGGCGGTGAGCGCGGCGGGACCGCCGATCCGCGCGAGCAGCAAATTGGCGCAGGTGTTGTCGCTGAGCTCGACGATCGCCTTGCACATCTCGGTGACCGACATTGCGCCGGCGGCAAGATTTTGCCTGGCGACCGGTGCGTACTCCAGCAGGTCGGCCTTGCCGTACGGAATCATGGCCGCGAGCTGATCCTCGCCACGATCGACCCGCGCCAGTACGCAAGCCGCGAGTGAAGCCTTGAATGTCGAGCACATGACGAACCGTACGTCGGCGCGCCATGCGAGCTTTGCGCCGGTCGCGAGGTTCTCCGCATAGACCCCGATCCGGCCGCCACTCTCGCGCTCATACGTTTCGAGCTCAGGCTGCGCGTCCGCGGCGAGCGCGGGAGAGGTGGCCATCCAGCACAGCGAGGCGAGCAGCGAACGGCGGTCGAGAAGCATCGGGGACTTTCAGGCGAGACGGAGGAGGCAGCGGCGAGCCGGAGGGAAGCCCCTCACTCCCGCAGGTCATACCGATACGACTTCGACACGATCTGCCAGCCGTCGGCGAGCTTCATCGCCACCAGATAGTCGGTGAAAAAACGCGGCGGCAACTGGCACCGGACCTTGATGAAGGCGGTCTTGTCGTCCGAACGGTCGATGGTGATGATGAAATCCTCGCGCGGCTTGCCTTCGGCCTTGCCGGAGGGGCGCTTGCGCACGCGGTCGAGCCAGTCCGGCACGGTCAGCACCTGCAGCTCGCCCTTCTCGACCCAGCGCAAATCGGCGGAGGGGTGGAAGATGGCGCCGAGTTTTTCGGCATCGCCCTCGTAAAGTCCATCGAAATAGGATTGCACGACGGCTTCGACGCTCGCGCGGTTCTGGCTCATGGGTCATCCCTTTGAATGATGGCTCGGGGCGAACTTAGTCGTACTCATCAAAATGCGCTATGGGAGTGCGTACCATTTGCGCGAGGACACTGTGATGACCGGATCAGAGAATTCGAACGCTCGTATCCTGATCGGCGAATGCTACTGCCGCGCCGTGCGCTATGAGGTGGCGGACGCATTCTCCTATGCGATGAACTGCCACTGCTCGAATTGCCGCCGCACCACCGGCGCCGCCTTCAAGCCGTTTGCCGGAATAACCCAGGACAAGCTGCGCATCGCCCATGGTGAAGATCAGCGCCTCATATTCGGCGACGAGACCACCCATGACGCCCACTGCGCCCGCTGTGGCTCGCTGCTTTATTCCCGGGTGCGCGAGGGAAAATGGGTCCATGTCGCCATGGGAACCCTGATCGATGCCCCCTCGATCCGACCGAGCGTCCACATTTTCGTGGGCTCGAAGGCGCCCTGGCACGAGATTACGGACAATCTGCCGCAATATCAGGGCCACGTGGGGGATGCCTGAGGGAACCTGCTGCGCGCCTATTTCTCGGCGAACCGCGACCGGACTGGCGCGACAAAATGGGGTCTTTCGGCCTGCCGCCGGCGCCACCTCCATCACAAGCGCCCGCGGCGGACCCTGCTAAAGCCATCCCAAAGGGGCTCGAACTGCCCTGAACCCGGAAGTCGTGTCATGCGCAAATCGCTCAGACTTTGCCCACTTCTCCTCGCGGTCGCGCTGCTATTTGGCGCCGGGCCCGCTTTGGCCGGGAAGCGCGTCGCGCTGGTGATCGCCAACTCGGCCTATCAGCACGCGCCGTCGCTTACGAACCCTGTCAATGACGGTTCGGTGATGGTCAGGACACTGAAAGAGGCCGGCTTCGACATCGTCGATTCCCGGCACGATCTGACGGCGCTGGACACCCGGCGCGTGCTTCGCGAATTCGCCGACCGGACCCGCGATGCCGACATCGCCGTGGTCTGCTATGCCGGCCACGGCATCGAAGTCGAAGGCTCGAACTATCTGATCCCTGTCGATGCCAAGCTGGAGCGTGACACCGACATCTTTGACGAGGCGCTCTCCCTCGACCGCGTCCTGGTCGCGGTCGAACCGGCCAAGCAGCTTCGACTGGTGATCCTGGACGCCTGCCGTGACAATCCGTTCGGCAAGACCATGAAGCGCACGGTCGCCTCGCGCGGCATCGGCCGCGGCCTCGCCCAGGTCGAGCCGACCAGCCCCAACACGCTGATCGCCTATTCGGCCAAGGCCGGCTTCACGGCTCAGGACGGCGATGGCGCCAACAGCCCCTTTACCATGGCGCTGTCGAAGCATCTGACGACACGGGGCCTCGACATTCGCCGCGCCTTCGGCTTCGTGCGTGACGACGTGCTCAAGTCGACCGGCAACAAGCAAGAGCCGTTCGTCTATGGCTCGCTCGGCGGCGAGGACGTGCCGCTGGTGCCGGTCAAGGTCGCCGCTGCGGCTCCGGCAGCGCCTGCGCTGAATCCGCAGGCCGACATCCGCCGCGATTACGAGCTCGCGCTGCAGGTCGGCAACAGGCCGGCGTGGGATGCCTTCCTCGCCCAGCATCCCGATGGTTTCTATTCGAGCCTCGCCAAGCTTCAGCTCGAAAAAATCGGCGCCGAGCAGGCTCATGCGGCGGCCACCGAGAAGGCGAAGCAGGCCGAGGCCGAGCGCGATCGCCTTGCTGCTGTCGGTGCGCAGAAGGATGCGCAGGCCAAGGCAGCCGCCGACGCGAAGGCCGCGGAGCAAGTGCAGCTTTCCGCGCAGAAGGTCAAGGAGCAGGCGCAGCAGCAGGCGGCCGCTGCCGAGCAGCAACGCGTCAATCTCGCCGCCACGGCGCCAAGTGCTGCGCCCGCCAGCACGGCGAGCCCTGCCGGCACCAACGTCGCGTCGCTGACGCCGGCCACTGCGCCGGCCGATCTCAGCCGCTCGGTGCAGACCGAGCTCGGCCGCGTCGGCTGCTTCTCCGGTGCTGCCGACGGCAACTGGACGACGTCCGCGCAGCGGTCGTTGTCGCAGTTCAACCGCTATGCCGGCACCAAGCTCGACGTGAAGGTGGCGAGCATCGATGCACTCGACACGGTCAAGTCAAAACAGTCGCGCGTCTGTCCGCGGGTTTGCGAGCACGGCTTCAAGGCCGACGGCGACAAGTGCACCAGGATCGTCTGCCGTGACGGCTATGCGCTGAACGACGACAATGAATGCGAGAAGAAGCGTGCCGCAAAGCCCACGGCTTCCAAGCCCGCGACCTCGCGACGCGACGACGGCGAAGACCGTCCGGTGCGGCAGCGTCGTCAGGCAGGCGGCGCAGGTGCCGGTGCGGCGGGCGGCTTTGGTGGCGCTGCCGGCATTGCGTCTGCGGCCGGCGCCGGCCGCGCCGCAGGTGGCGGACAGCTATTCTGCAATAACGGCGGCTGTCGTGCGGTCAACCGCGGCTGCCATCTCGAATATCGCGGCGGCGGCGGCCCCGGCAACGATGCAAATGTCGAGGTGTGTAACTGACACTACCGGGTCGTCCGGGCTTTCGCCGGGACGACGGGATCAAGTCGCGATTGCACTCGCCGCGATGTTCACCGTCAGCGCCAGCAAGGCCGTGTTGTAGATGAATGACACGATGCCATGCGCGGTGGCGGTGCGGCGGATGGTCTTGTCGGTGATGCCGACGTCGGAGACCTGCGCGGTCATGCCGATCACGAACGAGAAATAGACGAAGTCCCAATAGTCAGCATGGTCTTCCTTGTCGCCGCTTGGAAACTGAAGGCCGCCCGGCGTGGCGTGACGATAATAGTCGTGCGCGTAATGCAGCGCGAAAGTCGTGTGCACGGCGGCCCAGGACAGCGCGATGGTGGTGATCGCGATGGTCAGCTCCGCGGCGCCCCGGTGGACGCCGAGTTCGGCGACAATGGCTGCGATGCTGGCGAAGGCACCGGTCGCCGTTACCAGCAGGATCACGAAGCGGCCGTCGTCCTGCATCGCAGCGGCGCGGCGGATGTGCTGGTGGTCGTTGCACAGCATCATCGCGTAGACCAGCACCAGATAGATTGCGATCAGCGCATCCCAGCCAAGCACAAGCCGCGTCGTCAGCCGGTACGAACCCGGTATGAGCAGGCAGACGAGGATACCGACGGCAAGCGATATGAACGTTCGCGGCCGCGCATACACCAGGCGCACCGGCCTCGACATTTTGCGGAAGCGAGCGAGGGCAAGATCTTCCTTGCTGCCGCTCGCCATAGCGCTATCAGCTCTTCCGTTCGGCGACGAACCGCGCAGCCGCTTGCAGCACGGCGGCCCGATCGCCGAAGATCGACACGGCGCTGTCGGCCCGCGCGAGCAGGTCGCGGACGCGCTGCTTGGCGCCTTCGAGGCCGAGTTGCGTGACGAAGGTGGTCTTGCCCATCGCTGCGTCCTGGCCCGAGGGCTTGCCGAGCGCAGCCGCGTCGCCTTCGACGTCGAGCAGGTCGTCGGCGATCTGGAAAGCCTCGCCGAGTGCGCGACCGTAATCGTCGAGCGCCTGGTATTCCTTTTGCGAGGCCTGGCCGAGGATCGCCCCGGCGATGCAGCCGTAACGCAGCAGCGCACCGGTCTTCATCTGCTGAAGACGCGCCACGTCTACCGGCTCGCGGTCGCCAAAGCGGCCTTCGCCGGCGAGATCGAGGATCTGGCCGCCGACCATGCCGCCGATGCCGGCGCAGCGCGCCAGCGCGCGCGTCAGCAGGAGCCGCACATTGGCATCCCGATGAATCTCGTCGCGGGTGATGATGTCGAAGGCGAGCGTCAGGAGGCCGTCGCCGGCGAGGATCGCGGTGGCGTCGTCGGTCTTCTTGTGCAGGGTCGGGCGGCCGCGGCGCAGGTCCGAATTGTCCATCGCCGGAAGATCGTCATGGATCAGCGAATAGCAGTGGATGCATTCAAGCGCCGCACCAGCGAGCAGCGCGGCTTCGCGGGGCACGCCGAACACGGCGGCGCTCTCGACCACCAGGAACGGCCGCAGGCGCTTGCCGCCGTTGAGGCTCGAATAGCGCATTGCGTCCATCAGTCGCTTGGGCCGGGCGATCTCATCGGGCAGGATATCGTCCGCCAACAGGCGCCCGAGCAGCGCCTCGGTGTCATCAGCGGTCTTGTCCAGACGTTTGGCGAAATCGGACGGGGACGTGCCGGTCATCAAGAAGGGCTCCAGAACTAAAATTCGGCGGGACAATCCTTTATGCGCCCGCCTCAGTCAATCGTTTGGAAGGCCTAAAAAGTGCTGGAAAACGCCCGAATTATCACAGACTTAATGCCGGGCCCGTGGCCGCGTTACGTTCTGCGCCGGAAAGGTTGATTTGCGCGTCGTCAAAACCGTTCTCCTGGTGCTCGTGGTCGCGGCTCTCGCGCCCTATGTGATCGCGTCGTTCTACCGCATTGGCCATCCCGTTTCGACGCTGATGGCATGGCGCTCGCTCCGGGCCGCGCCGATGCAGCGGGAGTGGATCGATCTGGCGGCGATGTCGCCCTCACTGCCGCGCTCGGTGGTGGCGGCCGAGGACGCCCATTTCTGCAAGCATCACGGCATCGACTGGGGCGCGCTGCGTGAGGCCATCGACGACGCGCAGGAGGACGGCACCCCGTTCCGGGGCGCTTCCACCATCACCCAGCAGGTGGCGAAAAACCTGTTCCTCTGGCAGGGGCGCGATTTTGTCCGCAAGGCGCTGGAATTCCCGCTGGCGCTGTGGATCGACTTGGTCCTGCCCAAGGCGCGGATCCTGGAGATCTACCTCAACATCGCCGAACTGGGACCGCGGGGCCAGTTTGGGGTGGAGGCGGCCAGCGCCTATGCCTTCGGCAAGTCAGCCGCCAGTCTTTCCCCCAGGGAGGCCGCCCTTTTGGCCTCAACCCTGCCGAATCCGGTCAAACGCAGCGCCAGGACGCCGGGACCGGGCGTCCGGCGGCTGGCCGGGACCTATGTTGCGCGGGCGCAGGCCAGCTCGCTTTCGACCTGCTGGCGGGAAAATCGCTGATTTCGGGTCCTTTTCGGGCGCATTTTCCGTCCCAGAACCCTAGATTTAAGCCCGGCCTTCCTCTATAAGCCCGGCCTTGACCGGCATTCAGCTCGCCTCGGTTTGCGGGTGCTGAGCCGTCCCCTCGCGGACGATGCCCCGAAACACCAATCCCTAGAGGATATTGAAATGGCCGTTCCGAGAAGAAAAACCTCGCCGTCGCGTCGTGGCATGCGCCGCTCGGCAGACGCCATCAAAAAGCCGACCTATGTGGAAGACAAGGACTCCGGCGAGCTCCGTCGTCCGCATCATCTCGACCTCAAGACCGGCATGTACAAGGGCCGTCAGGTCCTGAAGAAGAAAGAGTCCTGAATTCAGGACCTTTCCCCAGGCAGGATGATTTCGCCTGCCTGATTTCGGCCAACCCATGAGATATGACAGTGACGGCGGCGGAGCGAATGCTTCGCCGCCGCATTGTCCTGTCTGGATATCTTGATCGAGAAGGCATTCGCCGATGGTCGGTTTCCCGCTGCTTCTGATCCCGCTCGCGGTCTACAACATCATCGCCTTCCTGATGCCGAGCGTGTCCTTTACGGACGTGCTGTTCAAGGTTCCGATGATCACGGGCGAGGCCTGGCCGGTCACACTCGCCGACGTGATGCTCGCGCTTGGCGTCGTGCTGTTGCTGCTCGAGGTGGTCAAGGGCGCGCGGCCCGGCTCGAAATTCCTGATGGATCATTTGCTGTCGCTGATCGTGTTCGGCGCGGCTGCGGCCGAATTCGTGATGTGGCCGAAATTCGGCAACTCCACCTATTTCCTTTTGGTGCTGCTCGCGATGGCCGACTTCCTCGGCGGCATCGCCCAGCGCACGCGCCGCCGCGGCGCCTATGTCGCCGAGACTGTGCCGGCATCGCGCAAGGCCAGGCGCCAGGCTGAAGTGGCAGCCGATGAAGCGGTGGTCGAGTCCAAGTTCGAGCCCGTCTCTGCGCCGGCGGTGCCGCCCGCATCCGCACCCTCCGCGCAGTCGGTCGCCGAATCCGTGCTGATCGATCACCCCGCGCCGAAGCCGGTTCAGAGCACGTCCTCGCCGGAAATCCCCTCGCCGGATCTTCAGCCCGGCAACGGCACGCCATCGTCTCCCGACGCGCCGCGCTGATCTACTTCAAGCCACCTGCCGCGTGCGCGCGGTGACGCTCGGAAGCGGATGCTTGCTGCCATAGGCTACCTGCGCATCCTCGGAAGACGCACGGCGGAGCCGGCTCGTCTGGGGCAGGTTCTCGGCATTGGCGATGAGCTGGGTGACGAAGCTGGGATCGGGGCGCGGCAGCGGCGCCTTGTGGACCCACTGCAAAATCGGCAGCTGCGGCACCAGGGCCGTGCCCGTGCCGTTGTCCGCCTGGTCCGATCGGTTCGTACTCAACATCGCTATCACCGTTGATCCGGCAAGCCTGTCGCGTTTCGGGACGCTGGCGCCGGTGCGTGTCATGTACTCGCAAGGCCTATGCCGGACGGGCCGGTTTGGTTCCTGCGGCGTGAGGAAACGTGGTTTCCAAATTGTTTATCAACTTTGCCTAGGGTCAATGGCGAATCTGGCTTTATCCTGTGCCGACTCAGGACTCCCCGCTGTCCCGAAACGAGGCGATTTTGACCCCCGCATTGCCGCAAGCCTCCGACATCCTGGCCGCCCTTGGCCAAGCCGTGTTCGCCTGGGACATCGCCAGCGATGCCATGGTCTGGGGTGAGCAGGTCAGCGCCATCTTCCCCGGAATTCCCGCCGAGCGGCTGGCCACCGGCACCGAATTCGCCAAGCTGATCGAGCCCGCTCAATCGCTGCGGATCGCTGCGCTGGCGCAGACCTCCGCCGTGCACGGCGCCGACGGCACGCCCTACCGGGTCGAGTACGGTGTGCGCATGAGCGCTGCCGATCCCGTGGTCTGGATCGAAGAGACCGGCCGCTGGTTCTCGGGACCCGATGGTCGGCCGGTGCGCGCGATCGGCTCCGTCCGCATCAACAATGAGCGCCACGCCCGCGACGAGGAACTGACGAAGCTGGCCCGGCTCGATCCGCTGACCGGCGAGCTCAATCGCTCGCATCTGATCGCGGCGCTGGCCGAGGCGATCGAGGAGACAACCCGTTTCCGGTCGACCGCGGCCTTCATGCTGGTCGGCATCGATCATCTCGCGCGCGTCAACGATGCCTTCGGTTTCGACGTTGCCGATGCCGTGATCCTCGACGTCGCCAAGCGCATCCGTGCGCGCTTGCGCGGGGGCGATGTGCTCGGCCGCTTCTCCGGCAACAAGTTCGGCCTGATCCTGAAGAACTGCACCGTCGACGACATGAACGTCGCCGCCGAGCGCTTCCTCGCCGGCATCCGCGACGAGGTGGTGCCGACCAAATCCGGCCCGGTGTCGGTCACCGCCTCGATCGGCGCGGTCAGCGTGCCGCGCTATGCCCGCAACACCGACGAGGCCGTCAATCGCGCCCATGAGACGCTGGACGCCGCAAAACAACGCCGTGTGGGTTCGTTCGCGACCTGGCGTCCCGATGCCGCGCGCGACGCGCAGCGCCGCGTCAACATCCGCGTTACCGACGAGATCGTCACCGCGCTGAACGAGCGCCGTATCAAGCTCGCCTATGAGCCGGTGGTCTCGGCCGCCTCGCGCGAGCGCGCGTTCCACGAATGCCTGGTGCGGATGGACCAGGGCGGCGGCCAGGTGCTGCTCGCGCCCGACATCGTGCCGGTCGCCGAACGGCTCGGCCTGATCCGCCTGGTCGATCACCGCGTGCTTGAGCTCGTGGTCGCCGAGCTCGCCGCCGCGCCCGACATCTGCCTCAGCCTCAACATCTCGCCAGACACGACGATGGATCCGGACTGGTGGGCCAGCATCGAATCGCTGATGCGCGCGCATCCCGGTGTTGCCGAGCGTCTGATCGTCGAGATCACCGAGACGGTCGCGATCCAGGACATCGACGACGTACGCGGCTTCGTCACGCGGCTGAAGAATTTCGGCAGCCGCATCGCCATCGACGATTTCGGCGCCGGCTACACCTCGTTCCGCAATCTGCGCAAGCTCGGCGTGGATATCGTGAAGATCGACGGCGCCTTCGTGCAGAACATCACCCATTCCGCCGACGACCGCGCCTTCGTGCAGACCCTGATCGACCTCGCCCGCCGCCTCGACATCAAGACGGTGGCCGAATGGGTGCAGGACGAAGAGGCCGCAAACATGCTGCGCGACTGGGGCTGCGACTACATCCAGGGCCGTTTGATCGGGCTCGCGTCGGCCGACCGTCCGTGGAGCGCGTCGCCGGATAACGTGCTGCCTGCGGCAGGCTGAGACAAAACCCTCACGCCCCTTCATCCAGCGCCACCAGCTCGCGCTTTTTGCGCAGCGCCGGCAACAGCGGCGCGACCAGCAGCACCAGCGCCAGTACGAGACACGCCGCCGAGATCGGACGCTGCACAAAGGTCCAGAGGTCGCCCTGCGACAGGATCAGCGACTTGCGCAGATTGTTCTCCAGCATCGGTCCGAGCACGAAGGCGAGCACCAGCGGGGCCGGCTCGTAGCCGAGCTTGCGCATGAAATAGCCGATGATACCGAACGCGATCATCACATAGACGTCGAACACGTTGTTGCTCGAGCAGTACACGCCGATGATCGTGAACAGGATGATCAGGGGGAAGAGAATGTTGTAGGGCAGCTTGAGCAGCTGCACCCACATGCCGATCATCGGCAGATTGAGGATCAGCAACATGACGTTGCCGATATACATGCTGGCGACGATGCCCCAGAACAGGCCGGGATTTTGCGTGATCAGCAGCGGTCCCGGCTGAAGGCCGTGGATGACGAAAGCGCCGAGCAGTAGCGCCATCACCACGTTTGGCGGGATGCCCAGCGTCATCAGTGGGATGAACGCGCCGCCGGCTGCCGCGTTGTTGGCGGATTCGGGGCCTGCGACGCCTTCGATCGCGCCATGGCCAAAACGCTCCGGCGTTTTCGACAGCCGCTTCTCCAGCGCATAGGACGCGAACGAAGCCACCACCGCGCCACCGCCCGGCAGGATGCCGAGCAGGAAGCCGAGCAAGGTGCCGCGCGCGACCGGGCCGGCGCTCGCCTGCCAATCGGCCTTGGTGGGCAGGAGCTGCGTAATCCTGGCGTTGATGATGTCGCGCTTGATCGCCTGCTCGATGTTGAGCAGCACCTCGGCGACCCCGAACAGGCCCATCACGACGGGGACGAGTCCGATACCGTCGATCAGCTCCATGCGGCCGAATGTCAGCCGCGGCTGCGCCGTGATGCTGTCGAGCCCGATCAGTCCGAGCACGACACCGGTGCATGCCATCAACAGCGCCTTCGGCATCGAGCCCTGGGTGAGGAAGGTGAGCACGACGAGGCCCAGCACCATCAGGCTGAAATACTCGGCCGGGCCAAACGCGATCGCAATGCTCGCAAGCCGAGGCGCCACCAGCATCAGCGCGACCAGCGAAAACGTGCCGGCGATGAAGGAACCGAAGGCAGAGATGCCCAGCGCAGGGCCAGCTCGGCCCTGCTTCGTCATCTGGTGGCCGTCGATACAGGTGACGACGGAAGCGGCTTCGCCGGGGATGTTGACCAGGATCGAGGTGGTCGAGCCGCCATACATCGAGCCGTAATAGATGCCCGCCATCATGATGATGCCGGACTCCGGCGTTCCCGACAGCGTCACCGGAAGCAACAGCGACATCGCCGAGATCGGTCCGATGCCCGGCAGTACGCCGACCAGCGTGCCGATGAAGACGCCAATGAAGCAATAGAGCAGGTTGATCGGTAGCAGCGCGACGCCAAACCCGTGCGCGACGTTGACGAGCGTGTCCATGCGGCTAACCCATCCCGAACAGGCCCGAGGGCAACTGGATCAGCAGCACCCGCTCGAGCACCCACCACATCCCGAGCGGCACCAGCACCGCGACCGGGATCGCCAGTGTCCAGCGCACGGGATCGATCAACCGTAACAAGAGCAGCATCAACGGGATCGACGATAACAGGAATCCCAGCGGCTCCAGGGCAAAGGAGAATGCGGTGAGGCAGGCGATGACGAGGAGTGGTTTGCCCCAGCTCACATTATCCCAGCGTGAGGCCAGCGTCGGGCCGCCCTCCGTGATGGCCGAAATGATAATGCTGACCGCGAACACGCACATCAAGATGCCCGTGTAGAACAGCACGTAGCCGGAGCCGGGGTCGTTGATCGTGCCGAGCTTGAGCTTAACGCCCTGCCAGATCACGAAGCCGCCCAGCGCGAGCCCGATCAACCCGCCCCAGAGTTCGGAGTTGTTGAGGCGGAGTTTGACGTTGGTTTTGTCGTTCATAGACGCCCTCTCGGCCGTTCCCCGGACGCTGCGCAGCGCCATAAGTGCGTTCACGCACGTCTTCGACATGCTATGGCGGTGCGCTGCAGATCCGGGGTCCATAGATGCGTGGCAAATGTAGATGCCGGACGCGACGCAGCGCTGGAGAAGCGCTGCACCGCGTCCGGGACATAAAAGTGGCTCAATCCTACTTCTTCGCAAGCCCGAGCGTGTCGATCACCTTGCGCTCTGACTCCGTGACCTCGACGACGAACTTCCTGTAGTCCTCGGTATTCTTGTAGCTCGGCACCATGTCGTATTTGGCGAGCGTGGCGACCACCGCGGGGTCCTCGACCGCCTTCTTGAAGGCGTCGTGCAGCTTGGCGACGATCTTGGGATCCATGCCCTTGGGTCCTGCGATGCCGAACGGGGAATCAAAGACCATGGGATAGCCGAGCTCCTTCAGCGTCGGCACGTCAGGATAGTTCGGCGACCGCGCCCCGGTCCACACCATGAGAAGCTTCAGCTTGCCGGCGTCAACCAAGGGCCGCCAACCGGTGGAGTCGGCTTGCAGCATGGTGTGTTGGCCGAGTACCGCGGCGTTGGTCTCTGCCCCGCCCTTGAACGGTACCTGCGTGAGCTTGATGCCGGACATCGCGGCGATCTGCTCCATGCCGATATGAAGCGAGGTGCCGGTGCCCGGCGTCGCGTAGGTCACCTTGCCCGGATTTGCCTTCGCGAACGCAACCACGTCTTTCCAGGACTTGAACTGCGACTCCGCGCTGGTGGTTACGCCGAAGGTGTAGCCGGTGAGATGAATGATGTAGGTAAAATCTTTTGCCGGATCCCACGACACCTCCTGCATCAGGGGCAGGCGGAAGACGGTGATCGGAAGCTGTGAGATGGTGTAGCCGTCCGGCTTCGCGGCCGCGGCCATGGTGGCAGGTCCGACCGTGCCGCCGCCGCCCGCCTTGTTGTCGATCACGATCGGCTGCCCCAGGACCTTGGAGGCGCTGTCGGCGATCGCGCGCATCGAGATGTCGGTCGATCCGCCGGCCGGCCACGGCACGATCAGCGTCACCGGTTTGGTGGGATAGTCCTGCGCACCGGCGGCGGTTGCGAGCAACGCGCTCACGATGGTATGCATGGCGGCAAACGCGATTGTCTTCAGCCCGTATCGCGACATCGAAATTCCTCCCTCGCAGTGGCCTCGTTCGGGCCGCCGTTTCTCATTGTTATGACGGGATTGTCCCCGAAATCATGGAAGAAGAAAAGCGCATTGCGCGGCGGCACCGCGGGGGCGAGACGGTGATTCCGGCGAAAAACGCACGTGCGACAATTGGTCGTTTGGAAGCGTGCCGAGATACGGAATTTGCCGTCGGCGGAGCCTTTACGCCACGCGGCGGACTGCGTTCAGCGTCTCGATCATGCGCTCGACTTCGGCGGCCGGGCAGGGCTTGCCGAAATAATATCCCTGCACGTCGGTGCAGCCGCATTCGCGCACGAAATCGAGTTGCTCCGCCGTCTCCACACCTTCCGCCGTGGTCTCGACGCCGAGCACCGAGCCAAGGCTGGCGATGGTGCGGACGATCGCCACGCTCTCCGGGCTTTCGCCGAGGGTGCCGACGAAGGAGCGGTCGATCTTGATGCGGTCGAACGGGAATTTGCGTAGATAGCTCAGCGAGGAATAGCCGACGCCGAAATCGTCGAGACTGACACGCACCCCTAACGCGCGGAGCTGGTGCAGGATCTCGATCGTCGCCTCGCTGTCGTCGAGCAGCGCCGTCTCGGTGACCTCGAGCTCGAGCCGGTGCGGCGGCAGGCCGGCCTCCGCAAGCGCGCTCGTGACCATCGCCACCAGCCCGCGCGCGCGGAACTGCACCGGCGACAGGTTCACCGCGACGGTGAGATCGGGCCAGGACACGGCAGTCGCGCACGCCGTGCGCAGCACCCATTCGCCGATCGGAACGATCAACCCGTTCTCTTCCGCGATCGGGATGAATTCGGCCGGCGAGACGACGCCCCGCGACGGATGTTTCCAGCGCAGCAGCGCTTCGAAGCCGGTGAGCTCGGTCGAGTCGAGCCGCACCTGCGGCTGGAACACCAGATGGAATTCCCGTGCCTCCAGCGCGCCGTGCAGGTCGTGCTCCAGCGCGTGCCGGCTCCGGGCCTCTTCCTCCATCTCGGGCTCGAACAGTTGATAGGCGCCGCGCCCCTTGGCCTTGGCCTGGTACAGCGCGAGGTCGGCGCATTTCATCAGCTCGTCGGCATCGAGCCCGTGCTCGGGCGCGATCGCGATGCCGACGGAGACGCCGACATGGATCGACTGGTTCTCCAACGGCGGCGGGTGACCGATGACCTCAACCAGGCGGCGTGCGAGCTTTTCCGCCGATTGCGGCTGCGGTCCGCGCTGGAGAACGGCGAATTCGTCGCCGCCGAGCCGCGCGACGGTGTCGTGCTCGCCGACATTCTCTTTCAGCCGCGCCGCGACCCAGCGCAACAGCCGGTCGCCGGCCGCGTGGCCGAGGCGGTCGTTGACGGTCTTGAAATTGTCGAGGTCGAAGCACAGCACCGCCATCGCGCCGCCGGCGATCGCGACCTGGTTCAACCCCTCGCCCATCTTGTCGCGGAACAGCGTGCGGTTGGGCAGGTCAGTGAGCGAATCGTGCCGGGCCATGTGCGCCACGCGGGCCTGCGCCTTGTGGCGCTCGGTGACGTCCTCATAGGTGACGACCCAGCCGCCGTGCTCCATTCGATTGTGATTGAGCTTGATGATGCGGCCGTCGCTCAGATGGTGGTGCAGCGTGTGCTCGCCCTCGCGCAGCCTCTCGACATAGTCGGCATAGAGCCGCGCGGCGGTGGTATTCGGATGGATGCCGAGGTCGCAGCTGTGCTCCATGATCTCGCGCATCGAGACGCCCGGCTTCACCAATTCGGGCGACAGTCCGTACATCTCGATATAGCGGCGGTTGCAGACGATCACGCGCAGGCTCGGATCGAGCATGCACAGACCCTGGCTCATGTTGTTCAGGGCCGCGTCGAAGCGCCGATACTGCTCGCTCAACTCCTCGACCGCGTGCTCGCGCTCGGTGATGTCCTCATAGGTGGCAACGAAGCCGCCCTCGGCCAGCGCGCAATAGCGCACCGAGATCATGGTGTCGTTCGACATGCGCCGGCGCCTCGGCGAGGAGTCACGGTCGGCGATCCTCGCGCTGGCGGCTTCCAGGAGCTGCTGCGGACTATATTCGGATGAGAACGCGCCGTTCGTCATCGAGCGCTCGATCAGCTCGCCGAGATGCTTACCGGGTTTGGTCTCCTCCGGCGACAGCCGATAGATCTTCCGGTAGGTGGTATTGCAGACGCGCAGGCGCATGTCGCTGTCGTAGAAGGCGAGCCCGTGCGCCATGTTCTCCAGCGCGGCATCGAGGATGAAGTTCTGCTGCCTCAGCGTCTCCTCGTATTGCAGCCGCTCGGTGACGTCTTCGTGCACCGTCACCCAGCCGCCGTCGGGCAGGAAACGGGAGACCGCCTGCACCATCCGTCCGTCGTAGCGCATCACCAGCAGGGTTTTTGCCTTCCTGGCGCACACGTCCTTCAGCCTGGTGTCGTGGAATTCCTCGGCAGACATCCCTGGCAGGTTGCCGCGCGAAAGCCAGTGATCGATGGCCTTGCGGTGCGTGACGCCCGGCTTCACGATTTCCGGGTCGAGATTGTAGAGGTTCAGGAAACGTTCGTTGCAGACGACGACGCGGCTGTCGGAATCATACATGATGAGCCCGTGCGACATGTTCGCGAGTGCGTGCTGGCTGCGCTCGGTCTGCACGTGCAGCTCCGCCTCGAGCCGGGCGAGGCGGCTGACGTCGTCGCAGATCGTCATCCAGCCGCCGCCGGGGAGCGGCTTCAGCTCGAGTGCCATGACGAGGCCGCTTGCCAGATGCTGCTCCGTCCGGAACGGTTGACCGTCCGCGATCTGCTTCATGCGCCTGGCATAGAGCGCATCGAGGTCGTTCGCCGGGAAGTTGCCGAGCTCAGCGCTATGAGCGAGCACGTCGCGATAGCTCGTGCCGACCCGCACGATCTCGGCCGACATGTTGAACAGCGTGAGGTAGCGCTGATTGACCAGCACGATCCGGTTGGCGACGTCGTAGACGCAGACGCCTTGCTCCATGTGGTCGAGCGCAAGCTGGCTCAGTCCGACGAGGGCCTCCGGGCCCTCTTCGCGGCGTGCATCAAGCTCGTTGGCGCGGATCGACGTCATGGGGCGGCGGGGCCTCGGCGGGCAATAGACTTAACGCAGCGTAATTCAGTCGCTGAGGGTAGCGAAGAGGCGGGAAAATTCCCTTAAGCGCCGTAGTTTACGGAGGATGACCGGCGGTGCAGAGAGGCGTGTATGCCGACATCTGAATGGTGAGGTCTTACCACCAGCCCGGACCTTATCACCGTCATCCTGAGGTGCCGGAGCGAAGCGGAGGCCTCGAAGGGCGACGGCCCGGCTGCATCCCGGCCGTCCATCCTTCGAGGTTCGCCGCGCTGCGCACGGCGAGCACCTCAGGATGACGGGGCCAGAGCGCAGTCTCCGTACCGCTCTACGGCCCGTACAGGACGAGCTCCGTATCAGTGAGGTCGGCGAGCTGCGGCCGGTGCGGGCCCTTGAAATATTTGCGGCCACGCCGCTCGGTGTAGATGCCGACGAGGCCGGGAACCGGGCCATTGGAATCGATGGCAACCGAGATCTTGCCGAGCCGCAGCAGCAGCCGGCCGATGCGGCCTGCGCATTCGGTGTATTCGGCGGCGTTGCGACAGTAGATCAGCTTCATCGCGGG
Source organism: Bradyrhizobium sp. 197 (assembly GCF_023073375.1). Lineage (NCBI taxonomy): Bacteria > Pseudomonadati > Pseudomonadota > Alphaproteobacteria > Hyphomicrobiales > Nitrobacteraceae > Bradyrhizobium > Bradyrhizobium sp. 197. Next base: position 131,552 of record NZ_JADPJJ010000024.1, read on the forward strand.
AGGCGCAATGAAGCCGCGGCGGATGCGCACCGGTTGCAGGATGAAAGGGAACGTTCCCTTCGGCGTGCGGCACACGAAGCTGAGGCAATTGTAGCGCGCGTGCCGCGTCAAGAGTTCGGTCTCGGGTTCGGAAAGTCCATCGATCGTCTTGGCGTGCTGCGAGATGACCTCGATCTTGCTCCAGCGGGGCGCGCGCGCCAACGCAGGTACCGAGAAGAATATGCCGCGGCAATAGGCGCGAAAGCCCTGCGTCTCGATGATCGGCCAGGTCCACCGCGCCGGGCTGATGTTGAGATAGGTAACGTCCTTGTGCCGCTGCGCGATCTTGGTCAGGAGCGGGGCGTAGTTGCGGTAGGCCGGATCGACGTACCAGCTCGACAAATTGCACTGTACGGCGGTCTCGCCGCCGTCCTTCCGCGCCGTGTAGATCAGCAGCAGCACGCCGACCGGCGTGCCGTCATTGTCGAGCATGTAGCCGAAGCGCGGGTAACCTTCCGGCACGGGCCGGAAGGCCTGCCGGCGCAGGCCCTGGATCCAGTAGTTGCGCGAGCGGCCCACGAAGCCGCGCGTCAGCAAGTCCGCGACTGCCTCGACGTCGGACTCGGTGATCTCGCGGCATCGGACCTTGGTGTGGATCACGCTGGTTTTTCCCGTGGAAATGACCGGCCTCGTTCCGTTAGCGCCAGCCTTCGCCATGGGCATCGGCTGCGGCCCGCGACTGCAGGCTCATGATCTCCCGCACCTTAGCGGGCCAGGCGGAAAGGTCGGTGCCGTGGGTGTGGAACATGGCGACGGCCAGGCGGTCCATGCCGAAGGCGACGCAGCCCGTGTGGGCCGGCTGGCCATTGGCGTCCTGGATGTCCCAGGTCGTGCCGAAATGCTCGCGGTGATAGTTGAAGCTCATGCAGGCGGTCGGCTGCTCTTCCGAGCGCAGCGGGATCAGCAGCTCGAACTTGAGCTGCTGCTGCTTCTGGCTCACCGCCTTCATCTGGCCGACGCGACCAAAGAAGGGGTCGCTGGCATAGTCGACGCGGAAGGTGAGACCGAGATCGGTCGCGATCGCCTGCGCGCGCATCATCCAGCGCTCGCGGAAATCGGCGACGTCATCGGGGCTGCCGATGCAGACATATTCCCGCATCCGGAACGATTGCAGCCGGTCGAGATGCTTCGACGGTTCACGGCGGAAGCAGTCGGCGGCGACGTCGAAACGCAGGCCACCCTTCGGCAGCGGGCCGCGGCTCGCCGCGATCGGATAGACGGGATAGCAGGCCGCCGGCGACAGCACGAGGTCTGCCGGCGAGAGCGAACTGGTCCAGTCGCCGCCGGCATCGAAGCGGCTTACCGCGGCGTTGATCTCGCGCTCGGTGCCGTGCAGGCCACATACGCAGCCGAGCAGGTTCGGAAAGCTCTTGAGATAGCCGGACTTCTCGAGCTGTGAACGGCTCATCACCGGCGGGAAGCGCATCACCTCGGTGCCGGCCTCGCGATGGCTCGTGATCAGTGCGGCGAGCCGCTCGACGATTCCCTCATAGAGCGCGGTGCGGGCGTAGACGCCGTCCGAGCCCATGGAGTGGAACAGCTTGTCGGCGAGATGATCGAGCGGATCGGCCATTTGCGGCGCGGTCTCGGGCGAATTGGGGAGGACGGCAATGTTCATGGTTCGATGTCCTGCTATCTCAAAATTGTTCTTGTTGGTTTAGTCGGCAAGGTACGTCAGTCACGCCAAGGCACGTCAGTCACGAAGAGGCACGTCAGTCATGAAGGCTGGTCGGCACGCCGCTCATCAGGGTCGATGTCGCGGCATTGGCCAAAATGCGGTCATTGTTGATCATAATTGGCGACGACAGCACGTCGCGCAGGTGACGGCCCATGGTGAACTCACCGTCGTTGCGGTAACCGGAAAGGCCTGCGGTGCGCATCGCATGCATCACGGTCTCGACCGCGAGCTCCGAGGCCTGCACCTTCAGAAGCGTGATCGAAGACTGGAAGTCGAGCGAGCCGAGCGCGCGTTCGTCGTGTTCGGCACGGGCGAAGGTGTCGATATTGGCTGATATCAGTGCACGCAGCTTGGCGAGCGACATCTTGGCGGCGGTGAAATGCGCGGCCGCCGGCGGCATCTGACCACCCGAGGTGCGGGCCGCCTTGCGGACGAAGGCCTGCGCACGGGTAACTGCGGCTGCAGCGATACCAGCCCAAGCCGAGGACCAGCACAGATGCGCGAACGGCGTCATGGTCTGGGCGTGGATCTTGTCATAGGATTCAGGGAAGACGCGGTCGGCGGGGCAGTCGACCTTCAACTCGAAACCGGTCGAACAGGTGCCGCGCATGCCCAGCGTTTCCCAGCCCAGCGTCCGCTTCAGCAAATAATCGTCCCGGGCGAGCGCCAGCAGCACCTGGTCGGACGCAGAAGCATTGGTGGCGCGGCGGGCGATGGTGACGAGGCCGTCGGCCTCGGCGCCGTAGGAGATCACGGTCGCGTCTCGCACGAGCGAGACAGTATCGCCGGCGTGGTCGACCGCAGCCGCGCTGGCGCGGATGTTGCCGCCGTTCTGCCCTTCGGTGGTGGAGGAGGCCAACAGCCACTGGTCGCGCGCGACCCGGCGCATCATGGTTTCCATCCAGGGAATGCCGTGACCGTGCCTGACGACGCAGGCGACCTTTGTCGTGTGCATCGCGTAGACCATCGCCGTGGAGGCGCAGGCGCGTCCGAGCGCGTAGCAGATATCGGTGACGTCGTGGATCGAGGCGCCGAAGCCGCCGAACTCGACCGGGATCATGGCGCCGAGTAGCTTCTGCTCGCGCGCGACCTCGAAAGCCTTGTGAGGGAAGCGGGCGTCGCGATCGACCCCGTCTGCGTCGGCTGCCGCCGCGGTGGCGGTCCGGGCGGCGCGCTCGACGAGGGAAGGACCCTGCTCGAGATAGCTCGTCTGCGTCTCGTCGACAGTGAGGACTGCTTCACGCACGTTCATACTCGTCCGCCTCCGGTTTGCCGTTCGGGATTGCCGGCATCATTCGCGATGCCGCTTGAGCGATCCTCCGACCATCTTTGCTTATGAGATGAGGCTACGGATTTAATTCAAATTCGTCGATGAAATAGAGGGTAAACAAAGTCGAATTCCGAACAAGCAGTTAAGGTCGGGTTGTTTGCACCGCCCGGATTTCCGCGATCGCGTTAGGGATCTGTAAGAGGACAGAATTCCAGACAATCTGAGTCATCGTTTACTAAGAAACGCGAAGTAATGGTGGCGTCCATTGCGGGATCGGCCCGCCGTGCCCATCGTAGCCGGCAACCGGTCCGACCTTTAACAGACAGATGGGAATTTGCCGATGCAGGGCTTCGATACCGAATTGCGCAATCGCGTCATCAAGCTGGTGAAGGGCATTCTCGCACAGAATTCGCTTGCGGCTGACGTCACGCCGCAGGCCAAGCTCGTCGACGTCGGCCTGACCTCGATGGACATGGTCAATCTGATGCTCGGCGTCGAAGCCGAGTTCGACTTCACGATTCCCCAGTCCGAGATCACACCGGAGAACTTCCAGTCCATCGAGACGCTGGAGCGCATGGTGGCGACCCAGCTGCAGCCGGCGACCGCGGCCTAGCCAGCTCCTCCGGGAGGGCACGGAATATGCGGCGTCGCTCCTCACAGCATCGGCATCCCGCCCACCACCCCCCGTTCCAAAAGCGTCGCAAAACTGGCATAGCTTCTCCACGGGATCGCGATGGCGCGAACGGGGTGGAGCAGGCATGACGCAGGCGGTACTGGGCATCATAGGAGGCTCCGGCATCTACGATCTGCCGGGACTCGAGGACGCTCGCGAAGAGGTGATCAAGAGCCCCTGGGGTGAGCCGTCGGCGTCCTTGCGGCGCGGCTCCATGGCCGGCCTGCCGATCGTGTTCCTGCCGCGCCATGACAAAGGCCACCGGCTGTCGCCTTCCGACATCAACTATCGCGCCAATATCGACGTCCTGAAGCGCGCCGGCGTCACCGACCTGATCTCGCTGTCGGCCTGCGGCTCATTCAGGGAGGAACTGCCGCCCGGCACCTTTGTTCTCGTCGACCAGTTCGTTGATCGCACCCACAAGCGCGAGAGCTCGTTCTTCGGCCGGGGCTGCGTCGCGCATGTGTCGATGGCGCACCCGGTCTCGCCGCGCTTGCGTATTCATCTTGCCGTGGCCGCTGAAGCCGAGGGCATCGCGTTTGCGCGCGGCGGCACCTATGTCTGCATGGAGGGACCGCAATTCTCCACCTATGCGGAAAGCATGACCTACAAGACACTGGGCTATTCCGTGATCGGCATGACCAATATGCCAGAAGCGAAACTCGCGCGAGAGGCCGAGCTTTGCTACGCCACCGTCGCGATGGTGACGGATTTCGACTGCTGGCATCCCGATCATGACGCCGTCACCGTGCAGGACATCATCCGCGTGCTCAGCTCGAACGCCGACAAGGCGAAGGCGCTGGTGGCGCGGCTGGCCAAGGATTTCCCGCGCGAGCATGAGCCGTGTCCGATCGGTTCGGACCGTGCGCTCGACGCCGCGCTCATCACCGCGCCCGAGGCGCGCGATCCCGAACTTTTGAAGAAGCTCGATGCGGTGGCCGGCCGCATCCTGCGGGCGTGATACGAAAGGCAGAATGCCATGAAGGTCGACGGCAAGCATTTCCGCAGCATCTGGCGTGAGCGCGACGGCTGGTCGGTCGGCGCGATAGACCAGCGCCGGCTGCCACATGAGTTCATCGTTGCAAAGCTGGTCTCATGCGAGGACGCAGCCCTCGCCATCCGCGACATGCTGGTGCGCGGTGCGCCGCTGATCGGCGCGACCGCAGCTTACGGCATGGCGCTCGCGATGCGCGAGGATGCCTCGGACGCCGGTCTTAGGCGCGCTTACGATACGCTCGTGGTGGCACGGCCGACAGCGATTAATCTGAAATGGGCGCTGGACGAGATGCGCGCGACGCTCGCGCCGGTCGATCCGCTCGAACGCGCGGAAACCGCCTATGCGCGCGCCGACGAGATCGTCGAGCAGGACGTCGAGATCAACCGTGGCATCGCCCTCAATGGCCTGAAACTCATCGAGGCGATCGTCGCAAGGAAGAAGCCGGGGGAGACCGTCAATTTGCTGACGCATTGCAATGCCGGCTGGCTTGCGACCGTCGACTGGGGCACGGCAACAGCGCCGATCTATCTGGCGCATGAGCGCGGCATCAAGGTCCATGTCTGGGTCGACGAGACGCGCCCGCGCAACCAGGGTGCCTCGCTCACGGCCTGGGAGCTCGGCCATCACGGCGTGCCGCATACGGTGATTGCCGACAACACCGGCGGGCATCTGATGCAGCATGGCATGGTCGATCTCGCCATCGTGGGCACCGATCGCGTTGCCGCCAATGGCGATGTCTGCAACAAGATCGGCACTTATCTGAAGGCGCTCGCCGCGCACGACAATAACGTGCCGTTCTATGTCGCGCTGCCGTCGCCGACGATCGATTTCGCCGTTGATGACGGCATCCGCGACATCCCGATCGAGCAGCGCAGCGGCACAGAAGTCACCGACATGACCGGCCGCACCGCGGATGGACGGCTGGAGACGGTGCGGATCGTGCCGGAGGGCTCGCCGGTCGCGAACTACGCGTTCGACGTGACCCCGGCGCGGCTCGTCACCGGCCTCATCACCGAGCGGGGCGTGCTGAAGCCGGATCGTGCGTCACTCGCCGCGGCGTTTCCGGAGCGGATCGCTACGGCGGCGGCGGCTGATTAGGATGTGTAATCCCTCACCCTGAGGAGCCGCGCTTGCGTGGCGTCTCGAAGGGCGAGGGGCACGAGCGGAGCCTTCATCCTTCGAGACGCGGGCAAGGGCGCGCTCCTCAGGATGAGGGTTTGTAAGCGTCGCTAGCTCAGCCTTAATCCCGTCGCGGCTTCCAGTTCGGCGATCGCCTGGGCGCCGCTGGTGACCTTGATCGTGGTCATGCCCATCTCGCGTGCGGGCTTTAAGTTGACGCCCAAGTCGTCGAGATAGACGCAGTTGTTCGGATCAATCTTCAGCGTCTCGACCATCAGCTGATAAATGCGCGGGTCGGGCTTGCGCAGGCCGATCTTCGCAGACTCGATGACATGGTCGAACAGCACCATCACCTCGGCGACATAGAGTGAGCGCCCGGTCATGCTGCCGATCGCATTGGCCGGCAGATTGTTGGTAATGCAGCCGGTCTTGAATTGCGCCTTGATGCGCTTCAGCGCCTCGACCATCTCGGGGCGCAGATCGCCCTGCAGCAGCGGCAGCACGTCACGCCCGCGCACTTCCGCGCCGAGCGCCAGTGACTCCGTCGCGAACAGCTTGTCGAATGTGTCGATATCGACCTCGGCGCGCTCGAACTTGGCCCAGGCGTTTTCCAGATGATTGGCGGCGTTGGTATGCCGGATGATGTCGATGGGCAGGCCGCGTTCCGCCTCGTACCGCGCGAACGCTTCGAATGGCGAACTCGTCAGCACGCCGCCAAAATCAAAGATCACAGCCTCGATCGTCACTGTCCTGCCCCCGTCAGTTCCTTTCCAAGAGCGCTAGCATGCGCTATCGGCAAGGACCAGTCCGAAGCGATCCTCCGCATTCACCGACGCCAAAGCGTGCTCCCATGAAGAAGCTTGCAACCCTCATCACAGCCGCTCTGCTGCTCGCCACGCCCGCTTATGCCATCGTGGGTGGCGGCACACCGCAGACCGATGGTGCCGCGCGCGCAGTCGTCACCATCGTCGGCTCGCGCGGTAATTTCTGCACGGGCAGCCTGATCGGGCCAAAGCTAGTGCTGACGGTCGCCCACTGCGTGCAGCCCGGCGCGGACTACAAGATTGTCGATCGCGGTGCCGACGGTCAGCCGCAATTACTGAATGTGCGCACCGTTGCGATCCATCCGAACTTCAACATGCAGGCGATGCAGGCGCACCGCGCCACCGCGGACGTGGCATTGCTGCAACTGGAAATTCCACTCAAGGGAAAATCGACGGTGCCGGTCGGCGCGCCGACTATTCCGATCCAGGCCGGCAGCCGCTTCGTCGTCGCCGGCATCGGCGTCACCGTGCGCGGCGATGGCAAGAGTGGCGGTGTGACGCGTGTCGCCGGTCTCGTTGCCACAGGGCAGCCCGGCACCCTCCAGATCCGGCTGGTCGATCCGGTAACTAACGGTGTTCGCGACGGAATTGGCGCCTGCACCGGCGATTCCGGCGGCCCAGTGTTCGAGGACAAGCCGAACGGGCCTGTGCTTGTCGGCGTCATCAGTTGGTCCACCGGGCCGAACGGCGCCGCCGGCTGCGGCGGATTGACCGGGGTCACGCCGCTCACGCTCTATCGCGACTGGATATTGCAGACCGCGCGGGGCTGGGGTGCGGCGCTGTGATTTGACCGCGATTTGATCTATGTCATTTTAAAGCGGAAGCGCGATGGGCGACCACGCCCGTCGCGGAGGAAACGCGCCGTCTGGTCAAGGGCGGCCACAAAAACAAGCAAGGCAAGTAGCAACAATGAATGTCGCTGTTCGCAGTCACGCCACGACCAAACAAGCTTCTGAACATTTCGATGTGCTGATCGTCGGCGCCGGCATCTCTGGCATCGGCAGCGCCTATCACATGACAAAGCAGCTTCCGGGCGCGAGCTTCGTCATCCTGGAAACGCAGGCGACGTTCGGAGGCACCTGGACCACGCATCGCTATCCCGGAATTCGTTCGGACAGCGACCTCCACACCTTCGGCTATAGCTTCAAGCCCTGGGTCGGGCCGCCGATCGCGACCGCCGAGGAAATCCTCACCTACATGAACGAGGTGATCGACGACAACGATATCGCCCGCCACATCCGCTATAAGCACAAGATCATTTCGGCGAGCTGGTCGAGCGAGCAGAATCTCTGGACCATCGAGGCGGTGACGACCGACACCGGCGAATCGAAAACTTTCACGGCGAACTTCCTGTGGATGTGCCAGGGCTATTACCGCCATTCGGAAGGCTACACGCCGGAATGGAAGGGCACGGACCGCTTCAAAGGCCGCATCGTTCATCCGCAGACCTGGCCTGAAGATATCGACCTCACGAACAAGAAGGTCGTCGTGATCGGCTCGGGCGCGACGGCCGCAACGCTGGTCCCGAATATTGCGGACAAATGCGCGCATGTCACCATGCTGCAGCGGTCGCCGACCTATTTTCGCCTCGGCCGCAACGCAATCGAGATTGCGGAGGAGCTGCGCAGGCTTCAGGTCGACGAGGAATGGATCCACGAGATCGTCCGGCGCAAAATCCTGTTCGAGCAGGACGCGTTCACCAAGCTTTGCCTGTCAAAGCCCGAGCAGGTGAAGCAGGAGCTGATCGGCCAGATCAGCGCGGTGCTCGGTCCGGACTACGATGTCGACACACATTTCACACCGAGCTACCGGCCGTGGCGGCAGCGCATCGCCTTCGTGCCCGATGCCGATCTGTTCAAGGGAATTGCCAGCGGCAAGGCGTCCGTCGTCACCGACGAGATCGAGTGCTTCGTCGAGAACGGCATCCAGCTCAAATCGGGCAAAGTGCTGGAAGCGGACATCATCGTCACCGCGACCGGCTTCCATCTCGCAGCTCTCGGCGATATCGCCTTCGAGATCGACGGTAAGCCGCTGGCCTTCGGCGACACCGTGACCTATCGCGGCATGATGTTTACGGGCGTGCCGAACCTGGTCTGGGTGTTCGGCTATTTCCGCGCCAGCTGGACGCTGCGCGTTGATCTCGTCGCCGACTTCGTCTGTCGCCTGATCGGACACATGAAGGGGAAGGGCGCGAAGAAGGTCGAGGTGAGCTTGCGCCCTGAGGACCACAACATGCCGATCCTGCCCTGGATCGATCCGGAAAACTTCAACCCGGGCTACATGATGCGCAACATGGACCTGCTGCCGAAGCGCGGCGACAAGCCGGAATGGCAGCACAGCCAGGACTACTGGACCGAGAAGGACGAAATCCCGAAGACGGATCTGGATGACGCGGCGTTTGTGTATGGGTGAGGATAGCTTGTGCTAGCGGCGGACGACGCCATTTATTCGACTGGCAACGTCTCACCTCATTCGCAGCAAGACTACGAATTCCGCCGCGTCGCATTGGTCGCAATCGCCGCCGCGGCGGTGCGGTTCTCCACGCCGAGCTTGGCGTAGATCTGCTCCAGATGCTTGTCGACCGTGCGCGGGCTCAAGCCCAGAATCTGCGCGATGTCGCGGTTGGTCTTGCCTTTGCTGAGCCAGGCCAGCACCTCGCCTTCGCGGGTGGTGAGGCCGAGCTCGCTGGTGCCGGCAAGCAGCACTATCTCGACGTCACCATTGGCGCCACAGGCCATCGCGCGCATGAAACAGCGCGTGCGCGAGCTGACCCGGCGCAGTGCCGGACAAAGCCTCGCGCAGGTGTGCAAACCGCGCTGCCGAACAACCACTTCAAACAGCTGGGAGTCCCCAAACTTGCCAGTTGACCTCAACCCATCGAACCGCCCGGCGCGGACCCGCATGCCGGGTGGTGTGGCAGGGGACGCGGAGATACCATCTCCGCGCCCCTATGCCGATTGAAGTTGAAGACGCCATGGCTGGCGACGAACATCGCTCTGGGCTGCCAACCATCAATGTGAACGGCCGTACACGCGCGTAGACATTCTGACGCAGGACCACGCGTGTGGAATGCGAATTTATGGTGCAAAACCGTAGCGCGGTTGCAACATGAGCTGTTGAATCTGCCTAAGTTGCAGCCTCATTGGCGGATTCTCGCCTTGCCCTAGTTCTGCTGGTCGCCCCCATGCCCTAAGTTCCGCGCGGCGCCGCTGAGAGCGCCGTTGGTAAGGGGCTGAGCGTGGGGGCTGGATTGCCGTCGAGCGGGCAGGGGTGCTCGCGCCGGAGTGCTACCGCGGTTCGCACGGCACTCTGGCTTGGCCTTTTGAGTGCGGTCGCTGTGACGAGTCCCGCAGCAGCGCAGCAGATATTCAACGGATCGCAGACCACGCCGAACGGCGCCGTCAACGGCGGCGGCGGCGTCTGGAACAACACCACGACCAACTGGACGGACTTCGGCGGTTCGGTCAGCACCGCCTACGATCCCTTGTCAGCGGGCACGGTGTTCGGCAGCAGCGGGCCGTCCACGCCGGCAACGGGTGGCACGGTGACGGTCACACCGGGCGGCGTGCAGCTCGGTAGTCTCTTGGGCTTCGACATTACCGCGGATAATTCGGTCTACACCATCCAGGGTGGCGACCTGAGGCTCGCCTCGGGTGGGACGACGTTCTACACCGCCGATGTCACCGGCACCACGGATCCGTCCGCCGTCATCGCATCCCGCATCGTCGGCAGTGGCGGAATCTCCGTGCAGGCGCCGGGTATATTGGCGCTGCTTGGCGCCAACACCTATACCGGCGACACCTTCATTTGCTCCTGCGCGTCATTGCAGCTCGGCGACGCGACGCATACTGCGAGCATCCTCGGCGCCGTTACCAACGAAGGTACGTTCAATATCGTCAATGCCAACACCACTGGTATTACGTCGATCCTGAACGACGGAATTGGTGCTATCACGACGTTCCTGAATGCGACCAGCGCCAGTTCGATCGCGATTGCCAACAATGGCGGCCAGATTTATTTCGGTTCGTTCGGTGGGATCGACACGGCGACCGCGGGCGACGCGACCATCCTCAACGATGCCGGTGTGACTATCTTCTTCGCCAAGACCACGGCTGGTTCGGCCACGATCACCAATGATAACGGTGGGACGCTCTTCCTGGACCAGTCCTCGGCCGGCTCTGCGACCATCATCAACCAAAACTTCGGCTTCACCTGGTTCGGTCAATCCCCGACCGATACGGTGAGCGCCGGGAATGCTACAATCATCAATAACGCCGACGGTTTGACTGAGTTCAACGGCTATTCCACCGCAGGCAACGCCACTATCGTCACCAAAAGCGGCGGCGAGACAGATTTCTTTGACAACGCGACCGGCGGGAACGCGCGTTTCATCACGAACGGTACCGGCATCGTCGATTTCAGTGGCAGCTTCGGTCCAAATGGCGACGGTCGCATCACCGCGGGCTCCATCGAAGGTTCGGGCAACTATTACATCGGTGCCGGCAACACGCTCGTCGTCGGCAGCAACAATCTCTCAACGGAAGTTAGTGGCGTTATCGCCGACTCCTGCGGCTGCGGTCCCGGCTCTGGCTCCTTGGAAAAAGTAGGCAGCGGAACGCTGATCCTCTCCGGCACCAATACCTACACCGGTACCACGACGGTGAATGGCGGCATCCTGCGAGTCGATGGTGACATCTCCCAATCGAGCCTGACCACCGTGAAGGCGGGCGGCGCACTGTTCGGCGCCGGGATCGTCGGTAACACCACCATTGCTGCCGGCGGCATCTATGCGCCCGGCGACGGCGGGCCGGGCTCGAGCATGGCGGTTCTCGGTGACCTCGCGTTCCAGTCTGGCGCGCTCTACCTCGTGCAGGTCGGTAGCGGAACCACCGCCAGCTTTGCCAATGTTTTCGGCAACGCCGGCCTGAATGGCACCGTCGGCGTCTCGCTGTACGCTGGCAGCACCATCTTGCCGCAATACAAGATCATGCAGTTTTCCGGCGCTGCCACCGATAACTTTGCCGGTGTCGCCGCTCCCGGCGGCCTGATTGGTACGACGACCGTAGATCCTGCCGGCACTGTCTATCTCAATTTCACACTGGACTATGGCGCGAAATACGCCCTCAACGTCAATCAGAAGAACGTCGCCACCACGCTTCAGAATTTCTTCAACGCGAACGGCTTTCTGCAAGCGGAATTCGCGGGCCTCGGCCCGGCCGGCCTGACACAGGCCTCCGGCGAGCCGGCGACGGGTTCGCAGCAGGCGACCTTCAGCGCGATGAACCTGTTCCTCGGCCTGCTCACCGACGTGTTTGGCTCGGGGCGTAGCGGGACGCCGGGTGCGACGCCCTTCGCCGACGAGACGAGCGCGAACGCGTATGCCGCGACCGGCAAGAGCGCACGCGACGCCCTTGCCTCGATCTATCGCAAGGCGCCGCCGGCGAATTTCGAACAACGTTGGGACGTGTGGGCTGCCGGCTATGGTGGCTCGCAGACCAGCGACGGCAATGCCGGCCTCGGCTCAAACAACACCAGCAGCAGCGTCTACGGGACCGCCGTCGGCCTCGACTACCGCTTCTCGCCGTCGACGATCGCCGGCTTTGCGCTTGCGGGCGGGGCGACCGGCTTCAACGTCAACGGGCTCGGCTGGGGCCGCTCCGATCTGTTCCAGGCCGGCGTCTTCGTGCGTCATACCGCCGGACCAGCCTATATCACGGCCGCGCTGGCCTATGGCTGGCAGGACGTCACGACCAACCGCATCGTCACCGCCGCGGGTGTCGATCAGTTGCGTGCGCAGTTCAACGCCAACGCGCTCTCGGGCCGTATCGAGGGCGGCTATCGCCATGCCTCGCAGTGGATCGGCCTCACGCCCTATGCGGCGCTCCAGGCCACCGTGTTCAGCCTTCCGAGCTATTCAGAGTTCGCGGTGGTCGGCAGCAACGTCTTCGCGCTGAATTATGCCGCCAAGGACGTGACCAGCACCCGCACCGAGCTCGGCCTGCGCGCGGACAAGTCATTCGCCGCGGCCGGCGGCCTGATGACTCTGCGCGGCCGCGTCGCCTGGGCGCATGACTACAATCCGGATCGCACCGTCGGTGCGGTCTTCCAGACGTTGCCGGGATCGGCATTCGTGGTGAACGGCGCCGCTCAGGCGCACGATTCCGCGCTGACCACAGCGGCGGTGCAGATGAGCTGGATGAACGGCTGGTCTGCGTCGGCGACCTTCGAGGGCGAGTTCTCGAACGTCACCCGCTCCTACGCCGGCAAAGGTGTCGTTCGCTACGCCTGGTAGGCTTTACCGCTTCTGCTGCGTAGGCTTGCGCGGCGGGCGCGGGGCGGCGGCGGGGGCGGACGTCCCGCTCATCTTGTTGGCGGCCTCGCTGACGTCGAGCAGCGAGCGACGGATGTCCTCGAGGAAATTCGCCGATTTCTTTCTCATGGTGTCGGCGAGCTCGTGCAATCCCTGTATCTTTTCGAACAGCTCATCCGCCTTGCCATCGGCGAAGCCGGGCACTACGCCCTCGATCTTTGTGACCGCCTTGTCGAAGCCCGCGAAAGCGCTGTCGACCTTGGCCATGACGGAATCGATTTCGCCGCCCTTGCTCCTGAGATCGGCGGTGTAGTTCTCGAACGTGCGCAGGCCCTCCTTGATCGCCGGGGCGTTGCTGACGATGGTGCGATCGACACTATGCAGGGTGTCGACGATGGATTCGGCGTCGCTGAGATCGGCGGTCAGCACGGGGATGCCGTCGGCGTCGAGCGGCACCGGCGGAGCGGAGGGGGCGCCGCCGATCAGCGACACCGCGGCGACGCCGGTAAGGCCTTGGAACTCGATGCCGGCCACAGTGTCCTTGCGGATCGGCGCTGCATTATCGAGCGACACGAGCGCCACGACCTTGCGGGGATTGTCGAGCTTGATCGACAGGATCTGGCCGGCGGGAACACCGTCGAAATTGACCGGCCCGCCGCGGCGCAGTCCGCTGGCCGAACCGCCCTCGAACACCACGCGCAACTGGCTGCGGCTCTGGGCGGTGCGCCATTTCTGCACGCCAAGCAGGCCGCCGAACGCCACGGCGATCACCGCCAGCGTCGCCGTTCCGATCACCAGATTGCTCGCGCGTGCCATGCTGGGTGATTTTACGGCCAAAGCGGGGAAGTTGGAAGGATGATGCTGTGGCCGCAATCCTAAGTGGGACGGGTTAGGGAAGCGTAACCCGCCACTTCCTCTCGCGTTTGTCGCAAGGATTGGCGGATTACGCTGCGCTAATCCGCCCTACGCGACATCAATGCCCGGCGGCGCGTTTGGCCGCAGCATTGTTCAGCACGATCAGGGCATCGACGGCGACGCCTGTTTTGGCATTGATCAGGAACGGATTGACGTCGATCGAGGCGATCCGGTCGCCGGCGTCCGCGATCAGATTGGACAGGCCGACCAGCGCTTTCACCGCGGAGGCCTCGTGCAAGGCCGGCTTGCCGCGATACCCACGCATCTTGATGCCGGCCTTGGTGCGGCCGATCAGAAGCCGCGCCTCGGCCTCGTCCAGTGGCGCACCGGCGAGCGCCACGTCCTTCATCAGCTCGATGTCGATGCCGCCGGTGCCGAACAGCACGACCGGACCCATTTCGGCATCGAGCGAGGCCCCGACCACGAGCTCGAGATCGGCCTTGACCTGTTGCGCGATCAGGATGCCGTCAAGCTTCGGTTTGCCCTTCAGCTTGTTCACCCGCGCGGTGATGTCGGCGAACGCCTTTTTGACCTCGGCCGCGTTGTTGAGATTCAGCACCACGCCGCCGATGTCTGATTTGTGCAAAATCTCGGCGCTGACGAGTTTGGCCACGACGGGGAAGCCGATCTGCTTGGCGATCTTCACGGCCTCGGCTGCTGTCTGTGCGATTGCCTCCTTCGAGATCGGGATGCCATAGGCCTTCAGGAGCTTCTTGGAGGCGACCTCGTCGAGCGCGGCGCCGGTTGCCGATTTCAGCGCCTTTTCCAGCACGACACGCGCGGCAGGCTTCGAGCTCGAGACGATATCGGGCACTTCCTTGCGCAGTTTGGCGTAGTCGAGCAGCGACTTGATCGCGGTCACCGCGCGATCCATGCCCTGCATGACAGCGAGATGCGGCAGCGATTTGCGCAAGGTCTTGGTGAACTCGGTGAAGCCGATCGACATCGCGCTGATATAGATCACCGGCTTGCCGGCCCGGCTCGCCATTTCGTTGACGATGCGCAGGTTGCGCTCGCGCAGCTCGTGCGGCGCCTTTGGCAGCTCCGCATCGACGATGACGATATCGATATCGGGGTCTTCGATCATCAGCTCGATCGATTTCATGTAGACGGAGGGATCGACCACCGCCGCAAAGCCGGCGTCGAGCGGATTGCCGACGATCGAGCCTGGGCCGAGCATTTTTGCCAGCTCGGAGCCGACGTGCGGACTTAGCGGCGCAAAATTCAGGCCTGCGGCATAGAAGGCGTCGAGCAGCATGCCGCGCTTGCCGCCGGATAGCGTCACCGCGGCAAGCCGGTCGCCTTCGGGCACCACGGCGTGGACGAAGCATTCGGTGGCTTCGATCAGCTCGTCGAGCCCGCCGACCCTGATGACTCCTTCGCGCGTTGCGATGGCGTCGAACGTCTCGATCGAGCCCGCGAGCGCGCCGGTGTGCGCCATCGCCGCCGCGCGGCCGCCCTCGGAGGCCCCGAGCTTGAGCGCGATCACCGGTTTGCTCGCGGCGCGCGCCGCCTTGCAGGCGTCCCGGAACGCCTTGGTGTTGCGCACGCCTTCGAGGTAGACCACGATCACCTTGATGCTCGGATCCTCGGCGAAATAGCGCATCAGGTCCGGCGTCTCGAGCCCGGCCTCGTTGCCGGTCGTCACCATGTAGCCGACCCCGACGCCGCGATCTTCCAGTGCCTGGCGGATCGCCATGACGATGGCGCCCGATTGTCCGGCAATCGCCACCGCGCCCTGTTCCATGGTGACGATACGGTCGTCGATATTGGTGAAGAGCTTTTCGCCGGCGCTCAAATTGCCGAGGCAGTTCGGGCCAGTGACCGCCAATCCCGTCTCGCGCACGGCCGCTTGCAGTTCAGCGGCGAGCTTCTGGCTCTCCTCATCCTGCAACTCGCTGAAACCCGAGGTGACGATGGTGGCCGAGCGCGCGCCGGCCGCGGCGGCGTCGCGGATCACCTGCACGGCAAAGCGCGCCGGGACCAGCACCAGCACGTGATCGGGCTTTTCCGGGAGGCTGGTAAAGTCCTTGTAGCAGGGGACGCCCCAGATGCTGTCGCGTTTGGTGTTGACCGGATAGAGCCCACCCTCGTAGCCGTATTTGACCAGATTGTTCCAGATGCGCTCGGCATAGTTGCCGGGCTTGTCGGTCGCGCCCACCAGCACGATGTTGTGCGGGTGCAGCATGGCGTGGATGCGCTTGACGATATCGTTCGCATCGGGCGGTGGAGACCACGGGCGCGGAGAAACGGACGCAGCAGACACCGGGGCTTCCATGGCGTGACCTCACCTGTTGTTGTTCTTGGCGGCGCGTCACGCTGTTCTATGGGGAGTTGTTGGGAGTGGCAACCGTAAGCGTGTTAATGCCGCGCGATGGAATGAGCGATGCATCCTGCACCAGAACATCGTCTCGTGCGGAATGTAGTCGGCATATCGCAACGCCTCGCCGTCATGGGGCGGTAGCACGGCGCGGCCCACTTCGAGTCCCTCGCGATCGACGAAGACGCGGTGGCCGTAGACAAGGTCGATATGCGGATGGGCCATGAAGTAGTTCGCGACACAGGCAAGTGTCCCGGGCAGCAGCATGTCGTCGCTGTTGAGATAGGCCATGATCTCGCTATCGCTGCCGGCGAAGCCGAGATTGATGGCGCTGGACTGCCCCTCGTCTGGTTCGCTCTTCCAACTCAGGCTTTCGCCGCGGCTCTTCAGGAGATCGAGCGTGCCGTCGATCGAGGCGCCGTCCTGCACGTGATAATTCAGGTTCGGATAGGTCTACCGGCGAGGACGCCAGTTCAGCGCTTCCATGAGCGGGAACGTCCGGTGGATCGGGTACGGATTGAGGGGGCGATTACTCCCGGACGGGCCGATTGCAAACTGCTATTCATAGGCTGCCATCAAGGTGGCATGCAGCACGTAGCGCTCCGGACCGGACGTGACGGCGTCGAACGGCCAACAGGTGGCGAGCACGAGTTCGGCATCCCGTGCCGCAGGATCGATGCCCGAGGCATCGAAGCGAACCACAGCGGAGGAATCCGCGCGATAGCGAAAGCGTTTACCGTCACTGCGTGTGACATCGATCACATCACCAATGGTGACATTCCGCAGGAAACGGAAATGAGTGTCGCGGTGCGCTGCATATACGGCAACACCACGCTCGCCCGCGTCAGCCGTTTGGCGGATATGGCCGGGTCCAAAAGCAAGCGCCTGGCCGTTGGTACCTTCCAGCACAATCGCGCTGGCGCCGATCCGCCTCACCTCGATCCGCGCGACCGGCCAGGTATCGGCCCATGACCATGGCTTGACCACCTCGCCGGTCGCAACGCTCCGGTCGAACGCGTGCTCCAGCAGCACCTGCGCGAGCCACGCTTTGGCATGGATATAGGCGCCGTCGCCGAACAGGATGACGCCGATCAGCGCGAGAACCAGGGGAGAGATGAAGCGAGGCATGGCAAATTTTCCCGTCATTGCGATGAGTGAAGCGACGAAGCAATCCGGACTGCGTCCCTGGAGGGATTTCTGGATTGCTTCGCTTCGCTCGCAATGACGAATTCGGTTGAGGCGGCGTGTTCAAAAAAGGCGCGCGCGGCCGTTGGTGTGGGACGGGCAGCCGCGCGCGCTAACAGAGGAGATCGGGGGGCTCCTCTCTCAAGCGACGTCAGTGAGCAAGGTCTGACGTCGGTTGAACACGAACAAGATCAGGGCGAGCACGACCAGCATCAGGCCTGCGATCATCTTCAACTCGGCCGAGGTTGCGGTCTTGGGCAGGCGGATCGCATCCGGTGCGGAGGGCGTCGGCCGCCTCGTGGCCGGCTGGTTGCGCGCATCGGCGTGACGTTCGCGGAGCTGCGCCGGGACCTGCTGTCGTTCGCCAAAGACCTTCGCGAAATCCCAGCCGGCCGGCAGGTTGATCGGCAATTCGCTGAGCTTGAGCGGCTCGCCTTCAGGACGGTTCGGCGTTTTGTCCACCGCGACGAGGCTGGTGAGCCGCGTGACGATCTGATGGTCGAGCGCCAGCGCCAGGATCGCCTTGTCGGAGTCTTCGGGAGTCATCTCGCGCAGGGTGCGTGCCACTTCGGCGTCGTCGATCTTGCGCTTGGCCCAGAGCTTCGACAGGCCTTTGCCTTCGGCTGCATTTTGCAGCGGCAGCGTCACCGACCATGGGCGGTCGCCGACGCGGCCCCTAATCTCGACCGAGCCCGCGAGCTTGTCGAGCTTTGCCGCCAGCACCAGCGGCTCGTCGCGATAGATGTCGGGAATGATCGCCGGTGTGACGTCGGCCTTTGCTTCGGAGAACTTTGCGCTGAGGCCGGTCACGGCCGGATTCTCGAGCTTGGCGAACAGGCCGCGCATGCGCTCCTCGACCTGCTCGACGGAGCCGATATGAGTGAAGGCACCGCGACCGAGCTCGGCGGCGCGCGTCATCAGATAGGTGTTGGGCGTGGACCCGATGCCGACCATGAACACGCGCGAGCGGCCGCGCATCGCCGTAATCGTTTCGAACAATTGCTGCTCGTTGCCGATCGCGCCGTCGGTCAAGAACACGATTTGGCGAACCATGCCGGTATCGCCGAGCTTGTCGGTCAGTGCGGCCCGCATCGCCGGCACCATCTCGGTGCCGCCACGCGCCTGCAGCGCGCTGACGAACGAGGTGGCTTCACCGACGCGCGCGGCATCCGCCGGCACGGAGGCCGGAAACAGCACGTCCATGGTGTCGTCGAAACGGATGACGTTGAAACGGTCGGTCGGCTGGAGACGGGAGAGCGCGTAGGTGAGGCTCGCCTTGGCCTGGACGATCGACGTGCCGCCCATCGAGCCGGAATTGTCGATCACGAACACCACTTCGCGCGGCAGTGGCTTCTGCGTTGCCTGCTCGGCGGTGGGCGGAGTGACGAAGGCGAGTAAATAATCGGCGTCGCCGACGCGTTCGCGGAACAGACCGACCGACGGCGCCTTTACAGCGGCCGGCTTCCAGGTCAGTTCGAAATCGCGGTCGGCAGGCACGGCACCGTCGGCAAGCGTAACGATTCGCGTCGTGTCGTCCGGGCTCGCGACCTTGACGTTATGGTGCGGGCTCTTGACCTCGCCGAGCGCCAAGCCGGCATTCAGGCGCACCCTGATGCTGGTCGGATTGACCGGCGCATTCCTGGCGGGATCCAGCACGGGCGGGGAGATACGGTCGCGGTCCGGCACCGGGTCCGAATTCGTCGCGCCCCAACCGGAGCCGTCGTTGCGGAAGTCGACGCTCTGCACGATCGGCGTCGGATTGTAGCGTGGTCCGACCACCAGCGGCAGGCGCAGCGAATATTCGTTGCCGGATTGGTGCACCGGCTCCTGATATTCGATCTGCACCAGCACGGTTTCGCCGGGGCCGATATTAGCGACCGAGTTGGTGAAGATGTTCGGCCGCTCCTGTTCGGTGAGCGCGGCCTTCTGGCCGGCGCGGCGCGCCTCTTCATAGATCACGCGCGCCTGCTGCCGCTCCTTGATGTCGCCGACGATGATGCGGTCGCCGACCACCATCTTCAGCGTATCGACGGCGCCGCCGGTGGGGAGCGGATAGACATAGGTCGCCTCGACCCAGTCCTTGGTCGGGTTGCGGAAAACCTGGGTGACGCGAGCGCGCAGCGTCGGGCCCGACACCGTGATGTCGACGTCGGTGCCGAGGCGGATGGCTTCGGTGTAG
This sequence comes from Bradyrhizobium sp. 197, assembly GCF_023073375.1. Lineage (NCBI taxonomy): Bacteria > Pseudomonadati > Pseudomonadota > Alphaproteobacteria > Hyphomicrobiales > Nitrobacteraceae > Bradyrhizobium > Bradyrhizobium sp. 197. The sequence goes on from NZ_JADPJJ010000024.1 coordinate 151,061, forward strand.
GCGCCGTCCTCCTTCAGGAGGAGAGATCCGGATTTGGCGTCGCCGGGCTGGAGCAGGCTGGCCTGCTCCAGCGTCGCCGACCAGCCCGGCTCGAAGCTCACCAGCAGCGCCACGAATGCGACCAGCGCCACCGCGATGCCCTGCACCAGAAGAAACAATCCGACCTTGATCAGCCGCCCCAGCATGGGGTGCTCGTCGATCTCCATCGTGTCGTAGGTGTCCATTTGGTCTGCTCCCACAGCATGTTTGCTGGTTCTCAGCATCCGCCGGGACGGCCCGATTTCGCGAGCAGAATGATCGGCAATGTTCCGCCGCGGCTGGCCCGCGTTGGCCGCCTCTGCGGCAGCCAAGTGTGGTTTTGTGCTGGTTTGTCCGCCCTGCTAGAATGGCCGTCCTGGAGCGGGGCCACGATGCAGACGCAAGACAAATTCGCCGACAAGCAGCTTTCGGACGAGCAGAGCCGCGAGATTGCGGAGACCATTCGCGAGGAGCTCGCCAGACGCCGGATCTCGCGGCAGTCGCTGGCCGAGCAGGCCAAGCTCAGCCTGTCGACGCTGGAGAAGGTGCTCGGCGGCCGGCGGCCGTTCACGCTGGCGACCACGGTGCGGCTGGAGCAGGCGCTGGGCGTCTCCTTGCGCAAGAGTCCCGTCGCGGTGACGCCTCCGACCGCAAGCGATGTCGCGCCTGACAGCCTCGGTTCCTACGCCCATCGCGCGGTGACCTGGATCGAGGACGTCTACATCACGCTGCGCCCGTCGTTCGGCGACAAGGACGCAATCTTCGCCTACCGCACCGAGATCGTCTGGGAGCCAAAGGTCTCTTCACTGGTATTCCGCGAGGGTGAGCGGACCGATGCCGCCTATGAGCACACCGGCGAGGTCGCGGTGCCGCATCAGTCCGGCTTCATCTATCTCGTCATCATCAAGCACGGCCAGCATCGCGTGATCACAGTGTCGCGGCCGACGGTTGCGGGCGAGATGTACGGAATCATATCGACGCTCCGCGCCGGCCCCGGCTCGCAGCTGACGCCGATCGCAGCGCCGATCGCCTACGTGCCGCTCCGGAACTTCCCGAAGCCCTCGCTGGGACGGGTCGCGCCCGGCGACGCCAATCATGAATTGTACCAAAAGCATCTGCGTCGCACGGTCGACGAATCGTTCGCGCTGTTTCTGTCGGCATAGTCCGCGAGCACTATCCGGAATGGCATCGCAAACGTCTATGAAAGAAGGCATGCAGGACGTGCCCGCACCCTGCGGCGGTGAATCGCCGCTGTTCTCCGTCATCATTCCCCTCGAACATCATCGCGGGCAGCGGGAGCTGTCCTGGCGTGGCAGAGGCCGCCATGTACCAGGCCGACATCGAGTTCGGCATGAAGCAACATCCCTGGCGCAAGGTGCTGGATCAGTGCTTCTCGGCGCGCGCACAGCAGCGCATCTCGCGGCCGCACACGCGCGCGCTGTCTTGACGGCGCTGAAGCGCGTCGGGTCAAGTCACACGTTCCGCTGGAGCGAGCCGCAGGCTGCCGTGCGGGTCAAGGGAGAGCCGGGCCACAACACCGTCCGCCTTCCGAGCCCTGCGCTTCGCGCGCCACTTGACAGGATCGGAACGCATTTCTACCTCGACGGCGCGCCGATCGATCCCGAAGCGATCGTGACCGGTTGCGACAGCTACACGCTGAGTGTCGATTTTCCGCCAACCGGCATCGCCACTCTTGCGTGGTCATGCCCCGTGCTCAGGGGTCTCGGAGATTCGCGTTCGCCTCGGCCTGTCCCATCGTGGCGATCGACGTCGGCCAGGACATCCCGCAGGCTGAATGCGCCGCAAGAGAATAGCGGCCCTTCGGCCGCTATTCTGCATCTGCATGTATTTTCAGTCGAACTAGCCGCCTGTCTCGGCGCTGATGATATCGCCGAACAGCTCCCACTGGCCCTTCTTGAACCGCCACATCTTGAGCTGCTCGATCGGCGCGAAGTCCGTGGACGAGGTGTTGATCTTGACGCCCGGGATCAGCGTGTCGGGGACGAAGTCCTTGAGGCTCGCGGCCTGCTTCATCACGTTCTCACGGGTCAGATTGTCGCCCGACTGCTTCAGCACCTGCACCATGGTCTGGGCCGCGGCATAGGCGTACACCAGATTGGCGTCCGAAATGTTTGCACCGGGCATGTATTTGTCGACGAAGACCATGAATTTCTTCATGCCCTCATCGTGCTTCCACTGCGGATCCGACGCGTCCTTCAGGTAGCCGGCCGACAGCACACCTTCGGATGCCTCGAGGCCGGCCGGCTTCATCACCGCGCCGATCGACACCGAGACGTCGGTCATCAGGTGCATCGGCTTCCACTCCAGTTCCGCAATCTTCTTGATCGCCTGTGCCGCAAACTTCGGGGTCGCGATGTTGACGAAGACGTCGGCGCCGGTGCCCTTGAGCTTGACGATATGGGCATCGATCGAAGGCTCCGATGTCTCGTAGCTCTCTTCCGCCACGATCATTTTCGATGCCTTGTCGCCGAACACGTCCTTGATGCCGGCGAGGTAGTCTTTGCCGAAATCGTCATTGGCATAGAAGATCGCGACCTTCGCGTCCGGCTTCTCCTTCAAAATATACTTGGCGAAGATCTGTGCCTCGACGCGGTAGCTGGGCTGGAAGCCCATGGTCCAGGGAAAGTTCTTCGGATCGTTCCACTTGCTGGCACCTGTGGCGAGAAACAGTTGCGGCACTTTCTTGGAATTGTGATATTTCTGCACGGCGGTCTGGGTCGGCGTGCCCAGCGCGTTGAACACCAGGAAGACCTCGTCGCTCTCGATCAGCTTGCGGATCTGCTCAACGGTCTTCGGCGGCGAGTAGCCGTCATCGTAGGAGATCCAGTTGATCTTGCGGCCATTGATGCCGCCCTGATCGTTGATCATCTTGAAATAGGCTTCCTCAGTCTTGCCGATGACGCCGTAGGCGGAAGCCGGGCCGGAATAGGCCTCGACATTGCCGATCTTGATCTCGGTGTCTGTGACACCGGTGTCGTACGCTTTTTGCGCATACGCGGTTTGGGTTGTGAGCAGCGCCAACGCTGTTGTTGCGGCAAGCAGGGAGTGTTTCTTGTTCATGAAAATTCCTTGAAATTCCTTGGGGTTCTTCCGGGTTGGAGCAGGCACGTCGAAAAAAGAAAAGCGCCCGCGAGTGGGGCGCTTTGATCAGGCGTTGGCGGCTTTCTTGTCGACTTCCGAGGCCACCGAAAACTCCTTGCGCAACGTCGGCTTGTGGATTTTTCCGGTGGCGTTGCGAGGCAGCGCGTCGACGAAGTGAACCCGTCGCGGGCATTTGAATCGCGCCAGCTTCGCCGCACAATGCGCGAACACATCGGCTTCGGTCAGCTTTTGGCCCGGCTTGACCGCGACGATGGCGAGGCCGGCCTCGCCCCATTGCGCATCGGTCACGCCGATCACGGCGGCTTCCGCGATGGCGTTGAGTTGGTGTAGGACGTTCTCGACCTCGGCCGGATAGACGTTCTCGCCGCCGGAGATGTACATGTCCTTCCAGCGGTCGACGATATAGTAGAAGCCTTCGTCGTCGACGCGTGTCGCGTCGCCGGTGTGCAGCCATCCGTCGGTGAACGACGTTTTGTTCGCCTCGGGCTTGTTCCAGTAGCCGGGCGTGATGTTCGGTCCCTTGACCCAGAGTTCACCGAGCTCGCCGACATCGGCGTCGCTGCCATCGGGACGCACGATGCGCACTTCCGTGTGCAGCACCGGCTTGCCGGCGGAGCCGGCCTTCCGTGCCGCATCCTCGCGGTCGAGCACTAGCACGGCCGGCGAGGTCTCGGTCATGCCGTAACCCTGCTGGAGCGCTACGCCGCGCGCCTCCCACACCTTGAGCAGAGGTACCGGCATCGGAGCGCCGCCGACACCGCCGACGATCAGCCGGCCGAGATCGGTGGTCGCGAACGCCGGATGCTGCGCCATGAACTGGTAGATCGCGGGCACGCCGAAGAACACGTTGATGCCCTGCGCGGGATCGTTGATCAGGCCGAGCGCCGTGCCGGGATCGAAGGCGCGCATGATCATCACGGCACCGCCGGCGTGCAGCACCGGATTGGTGTAGCAATTCAGCCCGCCGGTGTGGAACAGCGGCAGCACGGTGAGCAGCACCGAGGACGGTCCGATGCAGGCAGGGCCGCCGAGATTGACGCAATTCCAGAAAGTCATGCCATGGGTGATCGTCGCGCCCTTGGGATGTCCCGTGGTGCCCGACGTGTACATGATGGTCGAAACATCATCGAGCGTGACCTCCTCGATTGCCTCGATCGGCTTTGCCGCCGCGATGCCGGCCTCGTAAGAGCCGCCGGGCCCGAGCAGCAGGCTGCTGGTGACGCCGCACAGTCTCGCCACTGCGAGCGCCGTCTCGGCCAGATCGGTATCGTGGATCATCACCTTCGGCGCACAGTCGCCGGTAATGAACTGAAGCTCGGGAACGGTGAGGCGGGTGTTCAGGGGCACGAAGATCGCGCCGAGCCGGCCGCAGGCAAACTGCACCTCCAGCGTATCGGTCGTGTTCAGCGCCAGCACCGCGACGCGCTCGCCGCGTGAGACTTTCAGCGTATGACGCAGAAATGAAGCGAGACGAGAAATACGCGCATCCAGCTGCGCATAGGTGAAGCGCCGCTCGCTCGCGAGATCAATCACCGCAACCTTGTTCGGCGTGCGGCGGCCATGATGGACGATCCAGTCGTAGTAACGAACGGCCAAAATTCCTCCCTCGGCGGTCTGGTGCCGCCTGCGTCCCTATTGCTCTGCACCATGCCCGGCGTGGCCCTGGGGCCAGCCGGAGTTTGTGCATCATGCTTTTTTTGATCAGGAGTTGGCGCGCGAGCGGTGAAAATCGTCTTGCGTTGAGTTGCTAGGCCGGTCCTGCTCGGAGGGGGCCCGGCCAGCCACTCCGCGCAAGTGAGCCGCCAGGGTTCCGGCCATGGTGGACGAGACGAATCCGCCAGCAAGGCGAGAGTGCGATGAAAAGCCCGTTCTATACTGCCGAGCATGACGCCTTTCGCGACGTGATGCGCCGTTTCGTCGACAAAGAGATTGCGCCGTTCGCCCATGAGTGGGACGAGGCCGGCGAATTCCCCCGCGCGCTCTATCGCAAGGCGGCCGGGATCGGCCTGCTGGGGCTTGGATTCCCCGAGGAATATGGCGGGATCGCCGCCGACCAGTTCATGAAGATCGTCGCCAGCCAGGAGCTGGCGCGGGCTGGCGCCGGTGGGATCAGCGCCAGCCTGATGAGCCACACCATCGGCGCGCCGCCGATCGCGCGGGCGGCGCGCCCCGAGGTCAGGGCGCGTGTGCTGCCTCAGGTGCTCGCGGGCGAGAAGATCTCCGCGCTCGCGATCACCGAGCCGGGCGGTGGCTCTGACGTCGCGGGCCTCCGAACCAAGGCGCGACGCGACGGCGATCACTACGTCGTGAGCGGCGAGAAGACCTTCATCACCTCCGGGATGCGCGCCGACTATCTGACCGTTGCTGTGCGCACCGGCGGCGAGGGCGCCGGCGGCGTCAGCCTGCTCCTGATCGAGGGGGATACGCCCGGCCTGTCGCGGACGAAGCTGAAGAAGATGGGCTGGTGGGCTTCGGACACCGCGACTCTGCATTTCGACGCGTGCCGCGTACCGGCCGAAAACCTGATCGGCGAAGAAGGCCAGGGCTTCAAGATCATCATGCGGAATTTCAACAGCGAGCGCATGGGCATGGCGGCGGGCTGCACCGCGTTCGCGCGCGTCTGCCTCGACGAAGCGATTGCCTACGCCAAGGAGCGCAAGACCTTTGGCAAGCCGCTCGCGCAGCACCAGGTGATCCGCCACAAGATCGTCGACATGGCGCAGAAGGTCGCCGCATCGCAAGCGATGCTGGAGACGCTGGCCTGGCGGCTGGAGCAGGGGGAAAGCCCCGTCGCCGAAATCTGCATGATGAAGAACCAGGCGACCCAGACCATGGCGTTCTGCGCCTCTGAAGCCGTGCAGATCTTCGGCGGCGCAGGATTCATGCGCGGCATCAAGGCCGAGCGCATCTACCGCGAGGTCAAGGTCAACGCCATCGGCGGCGGCACCGAGGAGATCATGAAGGATCTCGCGTCGCGGCAGATGGGGTTGTGACGACGAGAGGAAGAAATGCTGTTTACCGCCGACCACGTCGAGATTCGTCGCTCCTTGCAAAAATTCATCGCCAATGAGATCAACCCTCACGTCGATGACTGGGAGAAGGCCGAGATCTTCCCGGCGCACGAGCTGTTCAAGAAGATGGGCAGCCTCGGCTTCCTGGGGCTAAACAAGCCGGTCGAATTCGGCGGCTCCGGCCTCGACTATTCCTACGCGCTGATGATGGCGGAGGAACTCGGCGCCATCACCTGTGGCGGCGTGCCAATGGCGATCGGCGTGCAGACCGACATGGCGACGCCGGCGCTGGCGCGGTTCGGCTCGGACGAGGTGCGGCGCGAATTCCTGGTACCCTCGATCTCCGGTGATTATGTCGCCTGCATCGGCGTCTCCGAGCCCGGCGCGGGCTCGGACGTGGCCTCGATCAAGACCAATGCGCGCACCGACGGCGACGACTACGTCATCGACGGCGGCAAGATGTGGATCACAAATGGCACCCAGGCCGATTGGATCTGCCTGCTCGCCAACACCGGCGACGGGCCCGTCCACCGCAACAAGTCGCTGATCTGCGTGCCCATGAAGACCAAGGGCGTCACTGTCGCGCGAAAACTCGACAAGATGGGCATGCGCTCCTCCGACACCGCGCAAATCTTCTTCGACAATGTCCGCGTGCCCAGGCGCAACCGGATCGGCGAGGAGGGCAAGGGCTTCACCTACCAGATGATCCAGTTCCAGGAGGAGCGCCTCTGGGGTGCGGCGGCCTGCCTGAAGGCGCACGAATACATCATCAACGAGACCATCGAATACACCCGCAACCGAAAAGCCTTCGGCAAGTCGATCCTCGACAACCAGGTCGTTCACTTCAAGCTGGCGGAGATGCAGACCGAGGTCGAGCTGCTGCGCGCGCTGATCTACCGCGCCGCCGAGGCGCTGGTGGCGGGCGAGGATGTCACAAAACTTGCGACCATGGCCAAGCTGAAGGCTGGTCGGATCGGCCGCGAGCTTACCGACGCCTGCTTGCAATATTGGGGCGGAATGGGCTTTACCAACGAGACGCCGGTCCGCCGTGCCTATCGCGACAGCCGCCTGACTTCGATCGGCGGCGGCGCGGACGAGGTCATGCTGATGGTCCTGTGCAAGATGATGGGCACGCTGCCCGGCAGCAAAGGAAGCTCTTGATGATCACGCTCTATCACTGCGACGCAGCGCGCTCTTTCCGTCCACTCTGGATGCTGGAGGAGATGGGACTTCCCTACGAACTGAAGATGCTGCCGTTCCCGCCGCGGGTCTTCGCCAAGGAATACCTCGCGCTCAATCCGCTGGGCACGATTCCCTTTTTGGTCGACGGCGAGACCAAGATGACGGAATCGTCCGGCATCTGCCACTATCTCGGCATCAGGCACGGGCCGACGCCGCTGATGGTGGGACCTGAGGATCCCGCCCATGGCGCGTTCCTGAACTGGATGTATTTCAGCGACGCCACGTTAACGTTCCCGCAGACGCTGGTGCTCCGATACACCCAGCTCGAGCCGGAAGAGCGCCGCAATCCGCAGGTCGCTACCGACTATGCAAAGTGGTTCCTGGGCCGGCTGCGCGCCGTCGAGGCCGCGACCGCCAATGCCGAAACATTGTGCGCGGGTCGCTTCACCGCCGCTGACATTGTCATTGGTTATGCGCTCCGCCTCGCCAGCAACATCGGGCTCGCCAAGGACTTTGGGCCAAATGTCGCAGCTTATTGGGCATGCTTGCAGCAGCGCGATGGATTCAAACGTGCGGTTGCTGCGGAGCAGAAGGCTGGAGTCGAACAGAACATCGCGGCGCGTGTGAGGGCGTAGCTCCGTCGCCTGGACGAAATTGTTGCTTGCCGGTTCCGGCTTCCTCCTCTGGACGTCCGGGAACGCCGATGTTTTACGCTCCATGACAGCGCTACCGCGCCGTGACAGCGCCCAAATTTCCGCTAAGGTGACCTCCGTCCGCAGCGGCCAAAGAGCCGCGCGAGGAGGATCCCAATGGAAGATAACGGTCGCGAATCCGACCATTTGATGCTGATCACGCCGGAGCGGGTATTCTATGCCGGCCTGCTCGGCCGCCCCCGCAAGCGGACGCCCGGCTGCTGCCACGTCTATGTCGCGGTCAAGGGTAGCCTGCATCTGACGCTCGACGAAGTCCTCGCCACCGGCGAGCTGTTCGTCACCCTGCCGAACCAGCGGCATTCCATTGCCAGCGACTACCGCACGGCGATCAGCGTGACGCTGGAGCCGGAGAGTATGCCTGATGGCGTGATCGAGGCCTTGGCCGCGCGGCTCACCGGACCCGACCAGGCCGTCTATGCCCGCAAGATCCTCGCCGCCTACACGCTGTTGCGCCAGCGCCGCTACGGCGACATCACCACCGCCGAATTCGACGAGATGTGTTTTGGCGAAGCGCTGCCGCGGCGCGTGCTCGACCCGCGCGTGACGCGTGCGGTGGCGCGCATCGGCCGCTTCACGGGCGAGCCCGTGACGGCGGACACATGTGCGGCGGACGCCGGACTTTCCGCTTCGCGTTTCCTGCATCTGTTCAAGGAAGAGACCGGCATCTCGTTTCGCTCCTTCCGCGCCTGGAAGCGCGCGCGGCATCTGCTGCACTTCGCCAACCAGGACCTCAACCTCGCCCATCTCGCGCAGGATATCGGCTATCCCGACAGCACCCATTTCAGCCATTCGATCCGCCGCTTCTACGGCCTGAAGCCGCGCGCGATCTTCGTCGGCTCGCGGGATCTAGCGATCTATCGCAGCAGCGAGACAGTGAGGCTGGCGGAGGCGAGCTAGCATCGCTCTCGTAGTGGTGGGTTAGCTCGCGGCTGTGCGAAGCGCAGTCCGACAGCGTAACCCACCCTGCGATTTCTCGCTTTTTTCCAGCTTCTCCGCGCAAGAAGCCGCGTGCCGCCCATCACATGATCGCAAGCGTTGAATTATCAACGTGCGAGACATTCAAGGCATGAGCGACAAGGCCGTCATCACCTGCGCGCTGAACGGCGTGCTCACTGACCCAAAGCTGCACAACGTGCCTGTGACGCCTGAGCAGATGGCGCGCGAGGCCAAGGCTGCGTTCGATGCCGGCGCGTCGATCATGCACATCCATCTGCGCCAGCAGGCGCCGGACAAAGGGCATCTGCCGTCCTGGGAGGTCAGCGTCAGCAAGGAAATCCAGCAGGCCATCCGCGAAGCCTGCCCGGGTGTCATCATCAATCACACCTCGGGCGTCTCCGGGCCGAACTACTCAGGCGCGCTCGATTGCATCCGCGAGACCAGGCCGGAGATCGCGGCCTGCAACGCGGGCTCGCTGAATTACCTGAAGGTGAAGGCCGACAACAGCTGGGCCTGGCCGCCGATGATGTTCGACAATGCGGTCGAGAAGGTGAAGGACTATCTCGACGTCATGAATGCGGTCGGAACCATCCCCGAATTCGAATGTTTCGACGTCGGCATTGTTCGTTGCGTCGGCATGTACCGCCAGGTCGGCATGTACAAGGGTCCGCTCGAGTATAATTTTGTCATGGGCATCGCCTCCGGCATGCCGTCCGATCCCGATCTGCTGCCGATCCTGATCAAGCTGAAGCGTCCCGAGGCGCATTTTCAGGTCACGGCGATCGGCCGCGAAGAAATCTGGCCGCTGCATCAGCGCTGCGCTGAGCTCGGCGGCCATCTGCGCACTGGTCTCGAAGATGCCTTCTATCTCGCCGACGGCAAGAAGGTGACGTCCAACGGCCAGCTGATCGAGGCCATCGCCGCCTGCGCCCGGCGCGCGGGCCGCGAGATCGCGAGCCCGGCGGAAGCGCGGAAGATTTTCGGTACGAATAGGTAGGTATCGCCTCACCCGTCATTGCGAGCGCAACGAAGCAATCCAGAATCTTTCTGCTGAGGCGGTCTGGATTGCTTCGTCGCTCCGCTCCTCGCAATGACGAGCAGGATGAATTTATGTCCATTCTCGAAAACACAGTTTCCCCCGGCAGCGCCGCCTATCACGCCAACCGCGACGGCATGCTCGGCCTGATCGACCGCATGCGGGCGCTGGAAGAGCGCACGCGTGCCGCGTCTGCCGTGGCGAAAGATCGCTTTCACAAGCGCGGCCAGCTGCTGCCGCGCGAGCGCGTCGCATTGGTGCTCGATCCCGGCGCGCCCTTCATCGAGCTGTCCACGCTGGCCGGCTACATGTTCGACGTGCCGGATCCAAGCAAGAGCGTGCCCGGCGGCGGCGTCATTGCCGGCATCGGCTTCGTCTCGGGCATCCGCTGCATGATCAGCGCCAACGATTCCGGCATCGATGCCGGCGCGCTTCAACCTTACGGCCTGGACAAGACGATACGCGTGCAGGAGCTCGCGCTGGAGAACAAGCTGCCTTATCTCCAGCTGGTCGAAAGCGCCGGTGCCAATCTCCTGCGCTACCGCGTCGAAGACTTTGTCCGTGGTGGCAACATCTTTCGCAATCTCGCGCGGCTCTCGGCTGCCGGGCTGCCCGTCGTCACCGTGACGCATGGCTCCTCGACCGCCGGTGGCGCCTATCAGACCGGCCTGTCCGATTACATCGTCATGGTCCGTGGCCGCACTCGCGCCTTCCTCGCGGGTCCGCCGCTGCTGAAGGCTGCAACTGGCGAGATCGCGACCGAGGAGGAACTCGGCGGCGCCGAGATGCACACGCAGGTTTCCGGTCTCGGCGACTATCTCGCGGAGGATGACCGCGACGCCCTGCGCATCGCGCGCGAGATCATGGCGGCGCTGGAGTGGGAGCGGCCGGGCAAGGCGGCAGCACAGTTCAAGCCGCCGCGCTACCACCAGGAGGAGCTGCTCGGCATCATGCCGATGGACCACAAGCGCTCCGTGGACATGAAGCAAGTGATCGCGCGCATCGTCGACGATTCCGATTTCACCGAGATGGCGCCGAACTACGGCCCGGCCACCGTCTGCGGCCATGCCCGCATCGAGGGCCAGGCGATCGGTATCATCACCAACAACGGCCCACTCGATCCCGCCGGCGCCAACAAGGCGACGCATTTCATCCAGACTTGCTGCCAGACCCGCACGCCATTGCTGTATCTGAACAACACCACCGGCTACATGGTCGGCAAATCCTACGAAGAAGCCGGCATGATCAAGCACGGCTCCAAGATGATCCAGGCGGTGACGTCGGCGACGGTGCCGCAGATCACCATCTATTGCGGCGCCTCGTTCGGCGCCGGCAATTACGGCATGTGCGGGCGCGGCTTCCATCCGCGCTTCTGCCTCTCCTGGCCCAACGCCAAGACTGCCGTGATGGGCGGCGAGCAGGCCGCCGAGACCATGGCGATCGTCACCGAAGCCGCCGCAGCTCGCCGCGGCAAGCCGGTCGAGAAAGAAAAGCTCGATGCCATGAAGGCGCAGATCATCGGCGTGTTCGACGGCCAGATGGACGTGTTCTCGACCAGCGCGCGCGTGCTCGACGACGGCGTGATCGATCCGCGCGACACTCGGGCGGCCCTGTCTGAGGTGCTCGCGATCTGCCGCGAGGGCGATGCGCGCACGCCCCAGCGCATGCAATTCTCGGTGGCCCGCCCATGAGGAACGGATCAGTGCAGCACCGGCCGTTCTCTCGGGTTCTGGTCGCCAATCGCGGCGAGATCGCGCTGCGGGTGATGCGAAGCGCGCGGAAGCTCGGCCTCGGCGTCGTCGCGGTCTATTCGGATGCGGATCGCGATGCGCTCCATGTGCGGCAGGCGGACCAGGCCGTGCACATCGGCGAAGCCCTGCCGGCGCAGTCCTATCTCAACATCCCCGCGATCATTGCGGCCGCAAAAGCCAGCGGCGCGGATGCAGTGCATCCCGGCTATGGCTTCCTCGCCGAAAACGAGGATTTTGCGCAGGCCTGCAAGGATGCCGGCCTGGTCTTCATCGGCCCCTCGCCGCAGGCGATCGAGTCGATGGGTAACAAGGCCGGCGCCAAAGAGATCATGAACAAGGCCGGCGTGCCCTGCGTGCCCGGCTATCAGGGCGCCGACCAAGGCGACGAGGTCATGCTGGCGGAAGCCAAAAAGATCGGCTTCCCCGTGATGATCAAGGCGGTCGCCGGCGGTGGCGGCCGCGGCATGCGGCTCGTCACCGACGCTGCATCCTTCGGCGATGCCCTGCGCAGTGCACGGTCCGAGGCAAAGGCGGCGTTCGGCGATCCCTCCGTCATTCTCGAACGCGCCATCCAGAATCCCCGTCATATCGAGATCCAGGTGTTCGGCGACAGCCACGGCAATGCCATTCATCTCGGCGAGCGCGATTGCTCGGTACAGCGGCGGCACCAGAAGCTGATCGAGGAGGCGCCGTCGCCCGCGGTCACGCCCGAGTTGCATGGAAAGATGGGCGAGGTCGCGGTCGCCGCGGTGAAGGCGTTGCGTTACGAGGGCGCCGGGACGCTGGAGTTCCTGCTCGATACGAGTGGCGCGTTCTACTTCATGGAAATGAACACGCGCCTCCAGGTCGAGCATCCCGTGACCGAGGCGATCACCGGGCTCGATCTCGTCGAACTGCAGCTGCGCGTCGCGCGCGGCGAGCAATTGCCGGTGAAGCAGCAGGACATTCGCTTCACAGGCCACGCGATCGAGGTGCGGCTGTGCTCGGAGGACGCCGCGCATGATTTCATGCCGCAGTCCGGGCGCATGGCGCGCTGGCAGGTGCCGGATGGCATTCGCGTCGAGCATGCGCTGCAATCGGGCTCTGAGATTCCGCCGTTCTACGATTCCATGATCGCCAAGGTGATCAGCCATGGGGCGACACGCGAGGAGGCGAGGGGGCGGCTGATCGTCGGCCTGGAGCAACTGACCGGATTCGGTGTGACCACCAATCAGGCGTTCCTGATGTCATGCCTGCGCCATCCCGGCTTTGCCAAGGGCGAAGCGACCACGGCGTTCATTGGTGCGCATCGCGACGAATTGCTGGGGCCGGTTGCGAGTAGCACATTCAGCGCCGCGCTTGCGGGCCTTCTGCTCTACGTCACGAGCCCGCAGGCACCGTCGTGGCGCAGTGGGCGAAGCCTCGCGGCAACGTTTCCGCTACCGGCAAAGATCGATATCGCCGGCCAGACGCATGAGCTCGAAGTCACCCGGGAGCGCGATGGCAGCTACACCGTTGCCATCGACGGCCGGCAGGACAAGTTCGAGGTCGATCAGCTCGACCTCGACGTGATCCGCTTTCGCCATGACGGCGTGATGGACAGCGCAAAATTCCTGCGCGACGGCGACCGGCTCTACCTCCAGTACCGCGGCATCCCGCTCGCGGCGACCGATCTCACCTTCGCCGCGCCGAAGGCCGCTGCAACAAATGGTGGCGACGGAAAAGTCCGTGCCGCCATGAACGGCCGTGTCGTTGCCGTGCTGGTCAAGCCGGGCGAGCGCGTCACCGCCGGTCAGCCGGTGATGACACTGGAAGCGATGAAGATGGAGCACGTCCACAAGGCCGGCATCGACGGGATGGTCGCGGCGATCGACGTCGCCGAGGGCGAGCAGGTCACGACGGGGAAAATCGTGGCTGAGATCGGGGCTGGGTAGAGCGGCAGCTCGTCATTGCGAGGAGCGAAGCGACGAAGCAATCCAGACTGCATCCGGGGAAAGATTCTGGATTGCTTCGCTGCGCTCGCAATGACGATGGGGAGATAGTGCCGTCTCGCACTTCGTCCCGGCAAGGCGTGCGCCTAATCAAGAGCCCCGCCCCGTCCCGTCATTGAGCAAGCACGCCACCTGGTGTCCGTCGCCCGCGCCCACCAGCGCCGGCCGCTCCGTCTTGCACCGCTCCATCGCAAACCGGCAGCGGGTGTGAAACGCGCAGCCCGACGGCGGATTGACCGGGCTTGGCACGTCGCCGTCGACCAGCGGCGTGAGCTTTTTGGCGAGTGGGTTGGCGATCGGCACGGAGGCGAGCAAGGCCTGCGTATAGGGATGGCGCGGGTTCCTGAACAGCTCGTCCTTGTCGGCAATCTCGACGATGCGGCCGAGATACATCACGGCGACGCGGTGACTGATATGGGCGACCACGGCGAGGTCATGCGCGATGAAGAGATAGGAGAAGCCGTGCTCGCGTTGCAGATCGATCAACAGGTTGATCACCTGCGCCTGGATCGAGACGTCGAGCGCGGAGACCGGCTCGTCGCAGACGATCAGCCGCGGCTCCAGCGCGAGCGCCCGCGCGATGCAGATGCGCTGGCGCTGGCCGCCGGAGAATTGGTGCGGAAAATTGCGCATCTGGTCGGGCCGCAAGCCAACCTGCTCGAACAGCTTTGCGGTACGCGCCTCCAGTGCCTTGCCGGTCGCGAGTCCGTGCACGAGCAGCGGCTCGCCGACGATGTCGCCTGCGGTCATGCGCGGATTGAGCGACGCGAACGGATCCTGGAACACGATCTGCATCGAACGACGGTGCGGCCGCAGCGCAGCCTTGGAGAGGCGAGTGATGTCCTCGCCGTCGAGGCGGATCTGGCCGGAGGTCGGCTCGACCAGCCGCAGCACACTGCGTGCCACCGTCGACTTGCCGCAGCCGGATTCGCCGACAAGGCCGAGCGTCTCACCGGTGCCAACCGAAAATGAGACGCCGTCGACCGCATGCACTGTGCCGATTTGTCGGCGCAACACGCCGGCGCGCACCGGATAGTGTTTCTTGAGGTCAGTGACTTCGAGCAGCGCCTCGGTCATGCCACCTCCGCCACTTCGGCCGCGCGCCAGCAGGCCGCGAGATGGCCGCCGCCCCAATCGATCAGCGGCGGATATTCGGCCTCGCAGCGCTTGATCGCGAGCGTGCAGCGCGGCGCGAAGGCGCAACCCTTTGGCAGTCGCACCAGCGACGGAACCGTGCCGGGAATTTCGTTCAGCCGTGCCTGCGCGGCGACGCCCGGCGCCGGCACCGCCGGGATCGATGCCATCAATCCGCGCGTGTAGGGATGCTTTGGCGCCGCGAACAGCGCCTCGACGCTGGCTTCCTCGACCTTCCGTCCCGCATACATCACGATGACGCGCTGCGCGGACTGCGCCACGACGCCGAGATCATGCGTGATCAGCACGAGCCCGGTGCCGAGCTCCTTCTGAAGGTCCAGGATCAGCGCCAGAATCTGCGCCTGGATGGTGACGTCGAGCGCGGTGGTGGGCTCGTCCGCGATCAGCAACGCCGGCCGGCACGCCAGCGCCATCGCGATCATGGCGCGCTGGCGCATGCCGCCGGAGAGCTGATGCGGATATTCCCGGGCGCGCCGAGCCGGCTCGGGGATGCGCACCAGGCGCAGCATCTCGATCGCGATGTCGCGGGCCTCTTTGCTCGACATGTTCCGGTGCAGTCGCACCGCCTCGACGATCTGGTCGCCGATCCGCATCACCGGATTGAGCGAGGTCATGGGCTCCTGGAAGATCATGGAGATGCGATTTCCGCGGATCGCGCGCATCTCAGCTTCGTCCAGCGCCAGAAGATCAGTGCCTTCGAGCGTGACGGAGCCGCCGACGATGCGGCCGGGCGGATCCGGCACCAGCCGCATCAGGGAGAGGGCCGTGACGCTCTTGCCGCAGCCGGATTCGCCGACGATCGCGAGCGTCTCGCCGCGCTTCACCGTGAAGGAAACGTCATCGACGGCCTTGAAGAGACCGGAGTTGGTGAAAAACACCGTCTTCAGGTTCTTCACATCGAGCACGAGATCGGATTTGTCCGCCATCAGCCGCGCTGCCGGGGATCGAGGATGTCGCGCAAGGCGTCACCGAACAGATTGGCGCCGAACACCGCGAGGCTGATCGCGATGCCCGGGAAGATCACCAGCCATGGCGCGGTGCGGACATATTCGGCGGCGGATTCAGAGAGCATGCGGCCCCATGATGGATAAGGCTCGGGAATGCCGAGACCGAGGAAGGACAGCGAGGCTTCAGTGAGGATGGTCGAGCCGAGCTGGGCGGTCGCGAGCACGATCAGCGGCGCCAGCGTGTTCGGCAGCACATGACGCAGCGCGATCCGCACCTCGCTCATGCCGATCGACTTGGCGGCCTCGATGAATGGCAGCTCGCGCAGCGCCAGCGTGTTGGCACGGATGACGCGCGACACGGTCGGGATCAGCGGAATGGCGATCGCAATGATGACGTTCGGCAAGGAGGGACCGAGCGCGGCGGTCATGATCAGGGCCAGGACCAGCAGCGGCAACGCCTGGAGAACGTCGGAGACGCGCTGGAATACGAGATCGACCCAGCCGGAGAGATAGCCGGAGGTCAGCCCGACGATTACGCCGATGGTGCCGCCGAGCGCAGTCGAGCCGATCCCGACCGCCAGCGAGATCCGCGCGCCATGGATGATGCGGCTGAAGACGTCGCGGCCGAAGGAATCCGTCCCCATCCAGTGCGACAGGCTTGGGCGACCCAGCGCCCGAGCGGCGTCGATCGTCAGGGGATCATAACGCGCGATGAAGTCGGCGAAGACCGCGGTGAACACGAACAGGGTCATGATCACGAGCCCAGCCGCGCCCAGCACGTGCCGCTGCGCCAGGAACAGCACGCGGCGCCACCCGCCGGGCGCGTAGGCGCCGGCGCGCCTCAGTTCAATCTCATAGTCGATCGCGGTCAAACTGATCTCCTAATCCGTGAATCGGATGCGCGGGTCGAACACCGCGTAGAGCATGTCGACAATGAAATTCGCGCTCACGACGACGATGGCGATCAGCATCACGAGGTTCTGCACGATCGGATAATCGCGCCAGCGGATCGCCTCGACCAGGAAGCGCGCGACGCCGGGGATGTTGAACACGGTCTCGGTGACAATGAGGCCGCCGATCAGGAACGCCGCCTCGATGCCGATCACGGTGATGACGGGCAAAATCGCATTCTTGAGCGCATGCTGATAGTTCACGGCGGCATCCGATGCGCCCTTGGCGCGGGCGGTGCGGATATAGTCCTGCCGCAGCACCTCCAGCATCGAGGAGCGGGTGATGCGCATGGTCAGTGCCGCGCTGCGGAAGCCGACGGCGGCGGCGGGCACGGCATAGGTTGCGAAGGCTTCCAGCCATGTCGCCGGATTTGGGTTGAAGATCGGCATCTGGCCAAACATCGCCACCGACGCGGTGAGGATCAAGAGGCCGAGCCAGAACGAAGGCAGCGACAATCCGCTGAGGCTCACCACACGCAACGCGTAATCGAGCCTCGTTCCCTGCTTCACCGCGCTGATGACGCCCAAGGGAATGCCGATCGACGCCGAGAACAACAACGCCAGCCCGGCGAGCCGTGCGGTGATCGGAATCCGTGGCAGGATCTCCTGAAGCGCCGGTTTCTCGGAAACATAGGAATAGCCAAAGTCGCCGCGCAGAAAACCGCTGATCCAGTGCCAATATTGCACCACCAGCGGCTGGTCGATGCCGAGCTCCTTCTCCAGACTGGCCTTGTCGGCGGGATCGACATAGCCGGCCGCGGCAAACAGGATGTCGACGATGTTGCCGGGGACGATGCGCAGCAGGAAGAAGATGACGACCGAGATCCCGAACAGGGTCACGAGCATCAGGAACAGGCGCCGCACCAGATAGGCAAACATGCATCGCCTCCCGTCGAACCCGTCAGCGGCTAGCGCTACTTGTCCATCCAGACATCCTCGTACCGATATCCATTATACGAGCTGTTCGACATCACCGTCACGCCCTTGACATAAGGCTGCCAGCAGCTGCCGGTCCGTGCATGGAAGATGATCGGGCGGGCGACGTCCTCCTGCAACTTCTTGTCGATATCCCACACAAGCTTCTTGCGCTTGTTGAGGTCGGTCTCCTGCGACTGCACGTCGAACAGCTTCTCGATCTCCTTGTTGCAGTAATTGGTGTAGTTGCGCTCGGAGCCGCAGGAATAGTTCTCGTAGAACGACTGGTCGGGATCGTCGACGGCATTGCCGGTCAAATTGAGCCCGAGCATGTAATCCTTGCGCGCGATCTTCGGGAACCAGTTTGCGGTCTCGACCACGTCGAGCTCGCCGTCGATATAGATGTTCTTGAGCTGGTCGATCAGGATCACCGCGGGATCGCGGTAGACCGGGATGTTGCGGGTCGAGACCTTGACGGCGAGGTGCTTGTCGGGGCCGTAGCCGGCCTTCTGCATCAGCTTCTTGGCTTGTTCGCGGTTGGCGGTGATGTCGGGGCCGTAGCCCGGAATGCTCTCGAGCATCTCCTTCGGCATGGCCCAGAGGCCGGCCGGCGCGGGCTCCATGGTGCCCCCGACGTCGCCCTGGCCCTCGAATATGATCGAGATGAACGCCTTGCGGTCCAGCGACAGCGCCATGGCGCGACGGATGTCGATGTTGTCGAACGGCGGCGCGGACGAATTGACGATGATGTTGGTCGCAACGTTGTTGGGCTCGACCACGCAGACCGCGTTCGGCGCCTGCGATTTGACGTCCTTCAACAGCGGAATGCTGACCTCGGTCGGGAAGGTCATGTCGAACTTGCCCGCGACGAAGGCGAGGATGGCGGTCGAGCGATTCGGGATGATGGTGAACTCGATGCCGTCGAGATAGGGCCGCCCCTTGCGCCAATAGTCGGGATTACGGGTCAGCTTGATCGATTCATTGGCCTTGAACTCGACGAACTTGAACGGCCCCGTGCCGATCGGATGGGTGCGCATGTCGCCGGGCGAGACATGGCAGGGATAGACCGGCGTGTAGCCCGAGGCGAGCAGGGCCAGCAGCGAAGGCTGCGGCCGCTTCAGGTTGAAGGAGACTTCGAGATCGCCGTTGGTGGAGACGTCGTTGACCTGTTCATACCAGCTCTTGCGCGGATTCTGCCGGAACTTCTGCTGTGACTTGCCCATCAGCATGTCGAAGGTGCATTTGACGTCCGCCGAGGTGAACGGCTTGCCGTCGTGCCACTTCACGCCCGCGCGCAGCTTGAACGTCAATGTTTTGTTGTCGTTGACCCAGGCCCAGCTCTCGGCGAGTTCGGGCACGATGGTGTCCATGCTGTTCTGCGCCACGTCCTGCTTGTAGATGACGAGGTTGTTGAACACCGGCATGAAGGGAACATTGAGCGAGTAGGTCGCGCCTTCGTGGATCGAGGCATTGCCGGGACTGTCGCGGTGGTACATCCGCAAAATCCCGCCCTGCTTGGGCTCGCCGGCCAATGTAATCGTCGAAAACGCCAGCAAAGATAGCGCCGCCGTTGCGGCGAGCGCTCGTACGCTCCGCATCCTCGTCCTCCCTGGACCTCGGCCTTTCGCGGCCTGTTTGAATGGACGATAGCGACGCTGGCGGAGGGAGGCAACCGGCAAGGCCGCCCACGCTCTCGACAATTCGGATGACGGAAGGCCGCAGGCGATTTCCTCTCGCGATGTGAGAGAAGTTCCTCCGGCATCGTTGGCGAACGCCGGGACGACATCGGGGCTCACACGATCCTCGATGCCTTGTTCCCCCAATACCGGTCCCTTAGCAGGCGCTTGTACAGCTTCCCTGTCGGCAGCCGCGGCAATTCCTTCTCGAAATCGACCGAGCGCGGCACCTTTTGCCGCGACAGCGACGCCCCGCAGAAGGCGATCAGCTCTTCGGCGAGTGCCGGGTCCGGCACGACGCCGGGCATCGGCTGCACCACCGCCTTGACCTCCTCGCCGAGATCGGGATTGGGCACGCCGAACACCGCGGCGTCCGCGACCTTCGGATGGGTGATCAGCAGATTCTCGCATTCCTGCGGATAGATGTTCACCCCGCCGGAGATGATCATGAAGGTGGCGCGGTCCGTTAGATAAAGGAATCTGTCCTTGTCGACATAGCCGACGTCACCCACCGTGCTCATACTGCCATCGGCCGAGCGCGCCTCTTTCGTCTTCTCGGGGTCGTTGAAATACTCGAATGGCGTGGCCGTCTTGAACCAGACCTGTCCCGGAGTGCCGGTGGGGCATGGCTTCATGTTCTCGTCGAGAATATGCAGGTCGCCGAGCAGCACCTTGCCGACGGTGCCGCGATGGGCGAGCCATTCCGCGCTGTCGCAGGCGGTGAAGCCGAGGCCTTCGGTCGCGCCGTAATATTCGTGGATGATCGGTCCCCACCATTTGATGATGTCGTCCTTGACCAAGGCCGGGCAGGGCGCGGCGGCGTGGATCGCGATCTCGATCGAGGAGAGATCGTAGCGCTTTCGCACCCCCTCCGGCAGCTTCAGCATGCGCGAGAACATCGTCGGCACCAGCTGGGTGTGGGTGATGCCCCATTGCTCGACGAGCTGGAGGTAACGCTCGGGATCGAACGTCTCCATGATGATCACGGTCCCGCTCATGCGGATCGTGAGGTTCACGGCGGCCTGCGGCGCCGAATGATAGAGCGGCGCCGGCGAGAGGTAGACCATGCCCTCGCGGTATTGCCAGAGCTTCGTCAGGAAATCGAACAGCGGCAGATTGTGCTTCGGCGGCTCCTCCGGCAGTGGCCGAATAATGCCCTTCGGCCGCCCCGTCGTGCCCGATGAATACAGCATGGCTGTACCGAGCCATTCATCGTGGAGCGGCGCCGTCGGCTGATCGGCGGTCACCTCCGCGAGGCCGACGATGCGCTCACTCTCGCCCGGGCCGTCGGCAACGATGCACAGCTTGATCTCGGGGCAGGCGTTGATCGCCTCGCGGGCGATATCGAGCTTCGCAACCGACGTGATCAGGATTTTCGACTGGCTGTTGACGAGGAGATAGGCGAGCTCGCCCGGCGTCAGGAACGAGTTGATGCAGGTGTAGTACAGCCCGGATCGCTCGCCCGCGCCGCAGGCTTCGATGTAGCGGGAATTGTTCTCCATGAAGATCGCGTAGTGGTCGAGCCGCTTCAAGCCGTGCTTGCGAAACAAATGCGCCAGCCGGTTGCTGCGCGCATCGAGCTCGCGATAGGTGACGGCCTCGCCGGTCGCCGCCATGATGAAGGCGGGCTGGAGCGGGCGCAGGCGGGCATGGTAACCTGGGTACATCAGTCCTCCGGCTTTAGATCATGCGGCAAGAAGCAGGATTTCGCGCAACTGCGCAGGGTCGTCGATCTTGCGCGGGTTGCGCGGGATCCAGTTCGTGCGCATTGCAGCCTCCGCGATGGCGTCGAAATGCTCCGGCGAGACGTGAACCTCAGCGAGGCTGCGCGGCATGCCAAGCGAGCGGATGAAGGCATCGAGCACATCGGCTGCCTTGTGGCCGGGAAAGCCCATCGCGGCTGCGACGATCGTCTGGCGCTCGGCATTGTCGCGCGCATTCCAGCGCATCACCGCCGGCAGCATGACGCAGGAGGTGTAGCCATGCGGCACGGCGAAGGTCGCGCCCAGCACGTAGCCGATGCCGTGGCTTGCCCCCATCGGCACACCGGCGGCGAGCGCGCCCATCGACAGCCAGGTGCCGATCTGCGCATCCATCCGCGCGCCGAGGTCGGACGGGTCAGCCTTCACCCGCGGCAGCGCGTCGGCGAGCATCGCCAGGCCTTTCACCGACTGTGCGTCGGCATAAGGGTGCGTCTCGCGCGAGCAGATCGCCTCGACACAATGATCGATGGCGCGGATGCCGGTCGAAAGAAACAGCCATTCCGGCGTGTGCACGGTGATGGCGGGATCGAGGATGGTCGCGCGCGGCACCGCGAGCGGATGCCGTAGCATCTGCTTCACATGCGTGGTGCGGTCGGTGACGCCCGCGATGGAGCTGAACTCGCCGCCTGCGATCGTGGTCGGTACGCTGATCTGGCGCACAGTCGGCGCGGTCATCTCGGGCGCGACGCCCTTGTGCACGCGGATACGCTCGATGCCGTCGATATCGTCGATGCCGTTGGCGAGGCAAAGCTGTACCGCCTTGGCGCCGTCGGTGACCGAGCCGCCGCCTACGGTGACGATCAGGTCTGTGCCCGCTTCCCGCGCCGCATTGGTGGCGGCGATCACCGCCTCGCGCGGGGTGTGCGCCGGCATGGCATCGAAGACGCCCGCGCAGCGTGTGCCCAGGGCCTGTTTGATCTTGGCGATTTCGTCGGTCTGCCGGTTGAGCGTGCCCGACACCATCAGGAAGGCGCGACGCGTCCCCAGCCGGTCCATCTGCGCGACCACGGCGTCGGCCGCGGGGTGGCCGAACACAACCTCCTCGATCGCGCCGTAAACGACACGTCCCTGGTGCACGCCTGTCCTCCCCGGACAATTCGTCTTGTCTTCTGGGGGTAATCTAGCGGAGCCGGCTCCGGCCGTCATGTGCGAAGACGCTGGCCCCGCTCCCATCTCCAGCGGAGGGTGACCCCTTCGACGCACCGCCTCCTGCCATTGATGAGCCCGGCGAATAGCTCCATTCGCATCCCGCCCGCTAATCATCGCGTGCGAAGCCCGCTATGTCCGTGTCAACCCGCCATCCGGCCAGGGCATTCTTCCGAGCATTGCGCGTGCGATGGTCTTGAACAGTTCATCATTGCGACCCATCTTGTGGCGCCCGCGGGTAGAGGCGTACCCTGCCTTTTCCGCGGCTTTTAGGCGAGGACCTGGAATGAGTGGACCGGACGGAAGCGAGCAGTTTGTCAAAATGCACGATCTCGTTTCGCCTCGACCTCGCGCGATCGCCGGGCTTCTCGTTGCGGTATTCGCTCTCGCCGGTTGCGGCCAGCCGACGTCGCAGGCGGGTGCACCGCCGCCCGCGCCGGTGACCGTCGCCCAGCCGGTCAAGCGCACCGTCACGGATTGGGACGAATTCACCGGCCGCTTCGAGGCGACGGAGGAGGTGCAGGTGCGCCCCCGCGTCGGCGGCTTCGTCAACTCCGTCGAGTTCCAGGACGGCGCCATCGTGCATCAGGGCGATCTGCTCTACGTCATCGACCCGCGTCCGTTCGAGGCGGTGGCCGAGCAGGCGGACGGCCAGCTGTCCGACGCACGCGCCAAGGTGGAGCTTGCCAAGCGCGAGCTCGACCGTGGCTTGAGCCTGGTTCAGACCAGCGCGGTTTCCGAGCAGGTCGTCGACCAGCGCCGCCAGGCCTTGCAGGGGGCACACGCCGCGGTGTCGCAGGCCGAAGGCGCACTCAAGGCCGCGCGACTCAACATCGAGTTCACGCATGTGACTGCGCCGCTCACCGGCCGCGTCGGCCGCCATCTCGTCAGCCCCGGCAATCTCGTGCAGGGCAGCGACAACGGCTCGTCGACGCTGCTGACCTCGATCGTGACGCTCGACCCGATCTACATCTATTTCGACATGGATGAGGCGACCTTCATCAAATACAGCAAGCTGTGGTTCGAGGGTCGCCGCCCCAGCTCGCGCGATACCGCGAACCCGGTGCAGGTGACGCTCGCCGGCGAGACCAAGCCGTCGCATGAGGGCTCGATCAACTTCCTCGACAACCGCCTCGATGTCTCGACCGGCACGTTGCGCAGCCGCGCCGTGGTCAAGAACACCGATCTCTCGATCTTGCCCGGCCAATTCGGCCGTGTCCGGCTGATCGGCAGCGCGCCCTATGAGGCGTTGTTGATTCCGGACGTCGCGGTCGCGACCGACCAGTCCCGCAAGATCGTGTTCGTGGTGAAGCCTGATGACACCGTCGAGGCACGTCCTGTGACGCTTGGGCCGCTCGATGAAGGCCTGCGTGTGATCCGTGAAGGCCTGAAGCCCGACGATCGCGTCATCGTCAACGGCATCCAGCGCGCCCGTGTCGGCGCCAAGGTCGCGCCGCAGACTGCGCCGGCCGGTGGCAAGCCGGGTGACAAATCATGAATCTCGGCCGTCTCTCCATCAATCAGCCTATCCTCGCGATGGTGCTGTCGATCGTGCTGCTGATCGTCGGCGCGCTGGCCTATACCACGCTGCCGGTCTCCGAATATCCGCAAGTGGTACCGCCGACCGTCGTCGTCACCACGCAATATCCCGGCGCCTCCGCGCAGACCGTGTCCGACACGGTCGCAGCTCCCATCGAGCAGGAGATCAACGGCGTCGAGGACATGCTGTATCTCTACAGCCAGGCGACCTCGAACGGCCAGCTCACCATCACCGTCACCTTCAAGCTCGGCACCGATCTCGACAAGGCCCAGGTGCTGGTGCAGAACCGCGTCGCGATTGCGCAGCCGCGTCTGCCGGAGGAAGTGCAGCGCAATGGCGTCACCACGCGCAAGAACTCGCCCGACATCCTGATGGTCGTGTTCATGCTGTCGCCCGACGACACCTTCGACCAGCTCTACATCTCGAATTACGCGCTGCTCCAGGTCCGTGACCAGCTGCTGCGCATCGACGGCGTCGGCGACATCCAGATTTTTGGTGCGCGTGACTATTCGATGCGGCTTTGGCTCGACCCGGATCGAATCGCCAATCTCGGCCTGACCTCGGCCGAAGTGCTCGCCGCGATCCGCGCGCAGAACGTGCAGATCGCGGGTGGCCAGATCGCCGAACCGCCGATTTCCGACCGCGCCTTCCAGCCGAACCTCACCTTCACGGGGCGCCTGAAGGACCAGAAGCAGTTCGAGGACATCCTGATCAAGGCGGGCTCCGACGGCCGTACGGTACGCCTGCGCGACGTCGCGCGTATCGAGCTCGGTGCGCTGGCCTACTCCACCAACAGCTTCCTGTTGCGCAAATCGGCGGTCGCCATGCTGGTGACGCAGCGGCCGGGATCGAACGCCCTCGCGACCGCGAAAAACATCTCGGACACGATGACGAAGCTGAAGGAAAGCTTTCCGAAGGGCCTCGACTTCAATATCGGCTACAACCCGACCGAGTTTATCGCGCAGTCCGTCCACGAGCTGATCAAGACCATTTACGAGGCCATGTTGCTCGTGGTCATCGTGGTTCTGGTGTTTCTGCAAGGATGGCGGCCCGCGATCATACCGATCATCGCGATTCCGGTCTCGCTGGTCGGTACCTTCGCGGTGATGGCGGCGCTCGGCTTCTCCATCAACAATCTCACGCTGTTCGGTCTCGTTCTCGCCGTCGGCATCGTGGTCGACGACGCCATCGTGGTGGTCGAGAATGTCGAGCGACATCTCGAGCACGGCATGAGCCGGCGCGACGCCGCGCTGAAGACCATGGAGGAGGTCGGCGGCGCACTGGTGTCGATCGCGCTGGTGCTGTGCGCGGTGTTCGTCCCGACCGCGTTCCTGGGTGGTATTTCCGGACAATTCTTTCAGCAATTCGCCGTCACCATTGCGGTTGCGACCGCAATCTCCTGCTTCTGCTCCTTGACGCTGTCGCCGGCGCTGGCCTCGCTTCTGCTCGTTCCGCACGAGGAGAAGCGGCCGCCGGCGCGCTGGAACCTTCTCGCACGCGGCTGGAACGCTTTCACAGGCGTCTTCAATCGCGTGTTCGACCGTCTCGCGCATGGCTATGCCGGCCTCGCCAATTTCGTGATCCGGCATTCGGTGGTGATGATCCTGATCTATGTCGTGCTGATCGGCAGCGCTGGCTGGCTGATCGCGACCACGTCGCAGGGCTTCATTCCGGCGCAGGATCGCGGCTACGTCATTATCTCCGTGCAATTGCCGGGCGCGGCCTCGCTGGCGCGCACCACCGAGGTCGTGCGCGAGATCGAGCGGATCTCGCTGGATACGCCCGGCATCGTCCGCGTCGCCGCCTTCGCCGGCTTCTCCGGCGCCACGCGCACGCAGGCTGGCAACGCGGCGGCGCTGTTTCCGGTATTCGATGAGCCGGAGGCGCGGATGAAGAAGGGCCTGTCCGCGAACGCCATCACCGGCGAGCTGCGCAAACGCCTCGCTGCGATCCAGGGCGCCTTCATCATCGTGATTCCGCCGCCGGCCGTGCCCGGCATCGGCACTGGCGGAGGCTTCACCATCCGCATCCAGGACAGGCAAGGCCGCGGGCCGGAGATGCTCGCGGCCGCGACCGACGAACTCGTCGCCGCGGCGCGCAAATCGCCCTTGCTGCTCGCTCCGACGGTGTTCTCGCCGTTCTCAGCCAACACGCCGCAGCTCTTCGTCGACATTGATCGCACCAAGGCGCAGAAGCTCGGCGTTCCCATTGCCAACATCAATGACACGATCCAGACCTATTTCGGATCGACCTATGTCAACGACTTCAACCTGTTCGGCCGCACCTATCACGTCACTGCGCAGGCTGATTTCCCGTTCCGCAAGGAGCCCAGCGACCTCGCGCGGCTGCGCACGCGCAACGCCTCCGGCGACATGGTGATGCTCGGCAGCGTGGTCGACTTCAAGGATGTTTCCGGCCCTGACCGCGTCGCTCGCTACAATCTCTATGCAGCTTCCGAGCTCCAAGGCGAGCCAGCGCCGGGCGTGAGCTCGACCACCGCGCTCAACACCGTCAAGAAGCTCGCGGACGATACCTTGCCGAGCGGCTTCACCTTCGAATGGACCGACCTCTCCTACCAGCAAATCACCGGCGGCAATGCGGGCCTGCTGGTGTTCCCGATCTGCGTGCTGTTCGTCTATCTCGTGCTCGCCGCCCAATATGGCAGCTGGACCTTGCCGTTCGCGGTGATCCTGATCGTGCCGATGTGCCTGCTCGCCGCCACCATCGGCGTGCGCATCATGGGGCAGGACGTCAACATCCTCACCCAGATCGGCTTCGTCGTGCTGGTTGGGTTGGCGGCAAAGAACGCGATCCTGATCGTCGAGTTCGCCCGTGACATCGAGAAGGAAGGCAAGCCGCGGCTGGAAGCCGTGATCGACGCCTGCCGCCTGCGCCTGCGGCCGATCCTGATGACGTCCTTTGCCTTCATCCTTGGCGTGCTGCCGCTGGTGATATCGTCCGGCTCGGGCTCGGAGATGCGGCAAGCCGTCGGCGTCGCCGTGTTCTTCGGCATGATCGGCGTCACCTTGTTCGGCCTGTTGTTCACGCCGATCTTCTACGTGGTGGTGAGGAATCTGGCGGAGGGGAAGAACGAGAAGAAGTCCGAGGTCGTGGCGTGATGTTCCCACAGCGTCGTCCCTGCGAAAGCCTGGATGACGGCGCATTATGGTGCCGCCCTTCATACTAACGACCAACATGCAATGGATGGGCAGGCGCGGGGTTCTTCACTAATATCTGCGCGATTTCAAAACAGAACACTGCTGGGAGCTAACCTATGAAATCAGCACTTTTGGCCGCTGTCGCGACGTCGGCGTTGCTGCTGGCGGCGCCAGCCTTCGCGCAAGGCGTCAAGATCGGCATTCTCAACGACCAGTCCGGCGTCTATGCCGACTACGGCGGGAAATACTCGGTCGAAGCTGCCAAGATGGCGATCGAGGATTTTGGTGGCGAAGTGCTCGGCCAGAAGGTCGAGATGATCACCGCTGATCACCAGAACAAGCCTGATCTCGCCACCTCCATCGCGCGGCGCTGGTACGACACCGACAACGTCGACATGATCACGGAACTGACGACGTCGTCGGTGGCGCTGGCCGTGCAGGAATTGTCGAAGGAAAAGAAGAAGATCGACATCGTGGTCGGTGCGGCTTCCTCGAGCATCACCGGCGCTGCATGCTCGCCCTACGGCTTCCACTGGGCCTTCGACACCCATGCGCTTGCGGTTGGCACCGGCGGCGCGCTGACCAAGGCCGGCGGCGACACCTGGTTCTTTCTCACTGCCGACTATGCGTTCGGCTACGCGCTCGAGAAGGACACCAGCGAGATCGTCATCCATAATGGCGGCAAGGTGGTCGGCTCAGTGCGCGTGCCGCTCAACTCTTCGGACTTCTCCTCCTTCCTGCTTCAGGCGCAGAGCTCGAAGGCGAAGATCGTCGGTCTCGCCAATGCCGGCCAGGATACGACCAACTCGATCAAGCAGGCGGCCGAGTTCGGCATCGTGCAGGGTGGCCAGAAGCTAGCCGGTCTCCTGATGACTCTCGCCGAGGTGAACGGTCTAGGCCTGCAGGCGGCACAAGGCTTGGTCCTGACCGAAGGCTTCTATTGGGATCAGAATGACACCACGCGCGCCTTCTCCGAACGCTTTTTCAAGCGCACCGGCCGGATGCCGAGCATGATCCACGCGGGCACCTATTCCGCGACGCTGAGCTATTTGAAGGCGGTCAAGGCGGCCGGCACAAAGGATACTGAAGCGGTTTCCAAGAAGCTGAAGGAGCTGCCGGTCGACGACGCCTTCGCCAAGGGCAAGGTGCTGGAGAACGGCCGCATGGTCCACGACATGTATCTGTTCGAGGTCAAAAAGCCCTCGGAGTCGAAGAAGCCGTGGGACTATTACAAGCAGCTCGCGGTTGTTCCGGGCGATCAGGCATTCTTCACCGCCAAGGAAAGCGGCTGCCCGCTGACGAAGTAGGCTTCTTGTGTCCCGGACGCGGTGCAGCGCCTCTCGGCGGTGCACCGCAGAGCCGGGGCCCATGCTACTTCACGCTGTCGCCCACCAGCCGCAATACCAGGGCTCCCAGCGCCCCCGCCCACAGCGCAATCGCGGCGATGCCCTGGATCATGAAGCCCGGGCCGCGTTTTGCGGCGGCCTTTGAATAGCCGATGAAATAGACGATACGACCGGCGATCCAGACCGCGCCGATTCCCGCTGCGATCGCGTCGCCGATATAGATCGCGAACAGCCAAAGAGCCGGCAGGAAGATCGGCATCCATTCCAGCGTGTTCATCTGGATTCGGAACGCGCGCTCGAAATCCGGATGGCCCGACATTGCCGGCACCTTGACGCCGGTTTTGGTGCGCGAGCGTGACACGTTCATGGCTGTGAAGAAGTAGAACAGGATCGCCAGCAGCGTGACGAGGCCGGTGAGGTGATACATCGCTAATCCCTTCGAAGAGGTCCCGGTTCAATACCCGGTCAGCTCGAGATAGCCAACGCCGTCATGCGTGCCGGCAAAGCTGATCGGCCCTTCCCAATAGGAGAAGCCGGTCCCCATCCAGGCTTTTGGATTGAGCGGCTTGCAGAGGATCGAGAACGATCGCGAGGGGATCGCGATCTGCCATTCCACCGGCAGCTTGCGTCCCGCGACCTCGGCGGTCGCCCTCGGACTCATCTGGATGTCGTTGCCCGCGATCATTTGCGTGTCGCCGGCGGCGCTGATCCAGTTGCCGAACGGATAATCCTTGCCGCCCTTTTGGCGCAGCCGGTACAGCATCAGCTTGTCGCCCGACGCGAGATGCAGCGACAGCCAGTCCCAGCCGGTCTGGTCGGTGTCGAGCGGCTGACTGCTCCATTCGCGGTCCATCCAGGCCTGGCCGGAAACATCGAGCGTCTTTTCGTCGATGGTGAGCCTGCCGCGGGCGCGATAGAACGGCTGGCTGTAATAGTAGGAGGCCTGCCCGCGCTCCGACTTGCGGCTGTAGCCGCCATCGCCCTGCAATATCAAGGGACGATCGGCCTCTAACGTCAGCGCGTAACTGAAATCGGCACCCGAGGCCTTCAGCGTCAGCGGCGCCAGGGTTCGGTCGCCGATGCGCTCGGATCCGTTCATCGCCCAATCGTCGATCCAGGCCGCAAACGGCTTTGCCGTGACGCCGGCTTGGCCCACACCGCCGCGCGAAAACAGTTCGCTGAAGCGGTGGGTGTCGGCGCGCGTCACCGCGGCATGCGCCATCCAGATTTGCTGATTGGCCCAGCCCTCGCCTTGCGGTCCCGGCTGCGCTGCCTGGCGGAACAGCGTCCATTGCAGGCCGCAAGCCGCGCCGCCGGCATCGACGAGATTCGCCGTGAGATACCACCACTCGATACGAAACTCCGGGTGCGGCCCGTGATCGTTCGGAAAGGCGAACGTTTTCCCGGGCGTTACCTTCGCAAAGCCGTCGGCCGTCCCGCCGAGCCCGGCATAACCTTGCGCGCTGGCGCGGCGAACAGCCGCGAGCGCGGCGATGCCGCCGGCGAAAGTGCGCCGCGAAATCCTGTCAGCGTTCATTGGCAAACACCTTGACGAGGTTCGCCGGCTGCATCCGTGCCAGTCGGATCATCGGCAGCAGGGCGGCAAGCAACGCGGCGAGCAGCGCGACCGCGACCAGCTCGACCAATTGCAGCGGAAACACGTGGAACGGCAGCCGCCAGCCGAACGCTTTTACGTTGACGATCGCGATCAGGCACCACGCCACCAACAGTCCGAGCGGCACAGCCAAGAGCGACGTGAACAGCGCGGTCGACAGCGTCTTGGTCAATTCGATCGCGGCGAGGCGAGGCCGCGTGATGCCGATTGCCCAGAGCGGCGCGAGCTGTGGCAGGCGCGAGTTCGCCAGTGTCAGCAAGCTGGTCAGAAGCGCAATCCCGGCGACGCCGAGCGTGAACGCATTCAAAGCGGAAGTGACGGCAAAGGTGCGGTTGAAGATGCGGATCGATTCCGCTTTCACCGTCGCCTGGTCGGCGACGCTGCGGTCGTCGAGCGCAAATTGCTTCTGCAGCGCTGCGATCAGGCCGGGGATATTCTCCCTGGCGACAATGAGGCCGATCCGCGTCTGCGGCGTCTGCGGAAATTGCCGGATCAGCGCCGCGACATTCACCGCCAGCTGGCCCTTGGGGTTGCCGTAGTCGGCATAGATGCCAACGATGTCGAGCTCCCAGGTCCCGCCCGGCGCCGGCACCTCCAAGACATCGCCGACGCGGACGTTGAGGCGGCGGCTCAGCTGCTCGCTGATGAAGGCGGCATTGCCGGGCACGAGCTGGGTCCAGGCGCGTGGCGCGGCCTCCAACAACGGCCAGCGCTCGCGATAGAGCGCGTGGTTGGGCAGGCCGAACAGCTCCACCGGCTGGCCCTGCACTTGCGTCTCGGCACGCCCGCCCGACAGGATCGCCTGGACATCGCGGCGCTCCTTCAGCCAGTTGCGGATCGCGACGGCTTTCGCATTGTCGGAGGCGCTGATGTAGACGTCGGCTGCGAGCCGCCCGTTGAGCCATCCGACGAAAGTGCGGCTGAACGTTTCCACCATCGTGGAGACGCCGACATTGACGGCGAGCGCGAGCAGCAGCGCCATCAGCGCCAGCGACAACCCGGAGAGCTGTTGCCGGCTGTCCGCCCAGAACCACAGCGCGAGCGGTTTTCGTGCACAACGCTGACCGACGAGCAGGATGAGTTCGAGGAAGGCCGGCAGGATCAGGGCCGCGCCGAGCATCAGTGCTGCCAGCACGCCAAAGCCCGCGATCAGCGATTGTCCGTACTGGAGCAGCAGCAGCGCGACCGCGAACACGGCGCATGCAGCCCCGCTCTGCAGGATCAGCCAGCGGCGCTGCCTCTGTTGCCAGGCGCGCGGCTGCGCGGTCGCCAGCACCGGCATCCTGACCGCCTTGATCAGGCTGGTCGCGGCCGCGACCAGCGCGCCGGCAATGCTGATGCCGATACCCGCGAGCCACCATTCGGAGCGCAGCGTGAGCTGTCCCGGGATCTGCGCGCCATAGAGCCCGCGCAGCGACGCCGCGACGTCGGGCAACAGCGCGGCGGCAATGAAATAGCCGCACACCAGCCCGATCAGGCCGGCGACCAGCGCCAGTGCCACCAGCTCGACCACCAGCACGGTGTTGACCAGTCGCGCCGAGGCGCCGCAGGCCCGCAGCGTGCGCAGCATCGGCAGCCGCTGTTCGAAGGCGAGACCGACGGCCGAATTGACGATGAAGAGACCGACGAAGAACGACAGCAGGCCGAACGCGGTGAGGTTGAGATGAAAGCTGTCGGTGAGGCGCTCCAGCTCGGTCTCCGCATTCGGCTCGACCCGCTGCAACTGGTCGCCGACGACGCTCGCCAATGGCGCGGGCTTGCCCTTCGGTTTACCGATCAGAAGCCGCGAGATCTGGTCCGGCTTGTTCAGCAGCCGCTGCGCCACGCCGATATCGACCACCAGCACGTCGGGCACGAGCTGCGGCAGCACGCGCAGCGGCGGCAGTTTTGCGCCGTTGCTGATCGGTGGTGCCGCGCCTTCCTGCTCCTGCACATCGCTCAGCGTCTCCCGCGCCACCAGCGTCTGGCCCGGCGGCGCGATGAAGCTGCCGAGATCCGAAGCACCGAGGCGCGGCGCGTTGCCGACATCCGCCGGCAGCGTCACTGGCTCGATCCCGAGCAATCGCACCGAGCGTCCGTTGACCTGGACCCGTCCCTCCAGCATCGGCGAAACCGGCCAGCCGGCGCGGCGGAGCTTGACGAACAGCTCCTGCGAAAAGGTCGCGGCATCAGGTGCGACCAGCATCGCGGTGCGCGCGCCGCCGAAGGTCGCCGCGGCGCGGTCATAGGCGTTGCGTGCCTGCTGGTTGATCGCCTGCACGCCGCTCCACAGCGCGGTTGCCGAAATCAGCCCGATCAGGAGCGTCGCGAACTGCATCTTGTGGCGCCGCCAATGGCTGAGCAGCACGGCGAGGATCCAGAGCGCGCGCCTCATGCGATCCGGCCTGCATGCAGGATGACCTGGCGATCGAGTGTCGCAGCTAGATGCAGGCTGTGCGTCACCATCAGGAAGCCGCAGCCGGTGCGCGTGACGAGATCGCGCGTCAGGGCCAGCACGTCCTCGGCGGTGGCCTCGTCGAGATTGCCGGTCGGCTCGTCCGCCAGCAGCAGCGAGGGCTTTGTCGCCAGCGCACGGCCGATCGCGACCCGTTGCTGCTGCCCGCCTGATAATTGTTCTGGATAACGCTTGAGCAGGCTGTCGAGCCCGAGCCGCTCGATCAGCTCCCTGGACCAGGCTGCATCATGCCGGCCGGCGATCCGCGCCTGGAAGGCGAGATTGTCCGCGACCGAGAGCGACGGGATCAGATTGAATTGCTGAAACACCAGGCCGATCCGATCGCGCCGCAGGCCTGCACGCCCCGCATCAGACAGCTTGGTGACCTCGGTGCCTTCCAGCCGGATCGTGCCGCCATCGGCGGCATCGAGCCCCGCGATCAGGTGCAGCAGCGTGCTCTTGCCGCTGCCGGATTCGCCGGTCAGCGCGACCCGTTCGCCGGCCTTGAGGTCGAGATCGACGCCGCGCAGCACATGGACCGGCTCGCCGGCCGAAGAGAACGTCTTGGAGAGGTTTCGAATGCTCAGCACGATGAATGGCGCCGGACGGAATTAGCGGAATTGCTGCGTAGCACACTTGCTCCGGAAATGCCGGGTTGCGTTGGTCTCGAAGCCGTTGTTAGCTCCCACGACGGTCAAATCAAAAAAGTGCCAAAAAGACGACGGGGGGAGAATCATGAGCGCTCAGGGAACGGCAGCGGTGGCGGGCAAGACGACGGGGACGCCAAAGGGAGCCTGGACGGTCACCTTTCTGCTGTTTCTGTTCATGCTGGTAAACTTCGCCGACAAGATCGTCGTCGGCCTCGCCGGCGTGCCGATCATGGCAGACCTGAATCTCCAGCCGGAGCAGTTTGGTCTGCTCGGCTCCTCGTTCTTCTTCCTGTTCTCGATTTCCGCCATCGTAGTCGGCTTCATCGTCAACAAGGTGCCGACACGCTGGGTGTTGCTCGCGCTGGCGGTGGTCTGGGCGCTGGCGCAGTTTCCGATGGTCGGCACCGTCTCGTTCACCACGTTCTTGATCTGCCGCATCGTGCTGGGCGCCGGCGAAGGCCCCGCCTTCTCGGTCGCCGCGCACGCGATCTATAAATGGTTCCCCGACGAGAAGCGGACGCTGCCGACCGCGATCCTGTCGCAAGGTTCGGCCTTCGGTGTGATCCTCGCGGTGCCGGCGCTGAACTGGATCATCGTCAACCATTCCTGGCACTATGCTTTCGGCGCGCTCGGCGTCGTCGGCCTGATGTGGGTTTGTGCCTGGCTCGCGTTCGGCCAGGAAGGCCCGCTGGAGGATACGCAGGCTCTGGCAGCGACCCAACCGAAAATCCCCTACTTGCGCCTTCTGACCTCACGCACCTTTCTCGGCTGCGTGATCGCGACCTTCGGCGCCTATTGGGCGCTGTCGCTCGGCCTCACCTGGTTCACGCCATTCATCGTCAAGGGTCTTGGGTTCACGCAGAGCCAGGCCGGCTTCGTCTCGATCCTGCCTTGGGTGTTCGGCGCCACAATCGTTATTCTCACGGGCTGGATCTCGCAGGTGATGAATGCGCGCGGCTATACCACGCGCATTTCGCGCGGCGTGCTCGGCTCGGTGCCGCTGATCATCGGCGGTCTGATCCTGGCGACGATGCCGCATGTGCAGGGCGCTGGCTTGCAGATCGCGCTACTCGTCGTCGGCTCGGGCCTGTGCGGCGCAATCTATGTCGTTTGCCCGCCGATGCTCGGCGAGTTCACGCCGACGTCGCAGCGCGGCGCGATCCTCGCGATCTACGGCGCGCTCTACACGCTCTCCGGCATCATCGCGCCGAACGTCATGGGCGCCGTGATCCAGCGCTCCGGCAGCATGCTCGACGGCTACATGACCGGCTTCACCATCAACGCGGCGGTCATGGTCGGCTCCGGTCTGCTCGGGCTGCTTCTGCTCTGGCCGAACACGGAAAGGGCCAGGCTGACCGGTAGTGCAGCCCCGCAAGCTGCGCCGCTGAAGAGCGCGGTGTCGGCGACGTAAGGAGCGCGCTGCTCGTTCCAACCAACACTGTCGTCCCGGCCTCGTGCGCAATTGCCCACTAGGCCGGGACGACACCGGAGATAGAGGCAGCGCCTCCGCGCCTTAGCGCTACTGCATCCCCTGCGCACCCCGAATCAACTTCCCCGGCCGTCTTCCCGTGGCCTCGCCCTGCCGTCGCGTCACCATGCCCGACACGATCGTCGCCTCATAACCATCGACATCCTGCAACAGCCGCCGTCCGCCGACCGGCAGATCGTAATGCACCTTCGGCGGATGCAAATGCAGCCGGTCATAGTCGATTACATTGACGTCGGCTTTATAGCCGGGAGCGATCAGCCCGCGATCGGTGAGGCCGACCGAGAGCGCGGTCTTGCGCGATTGCGCGGCGACCACGAACGGGATCGTCAGCTTCTCGCCGCGCTTGCGGTCACGTGTCCAGTGCGTCAGCAGATAGGTCGGAAAGCTCGCGTCGCAGATGATGCCGCAATGCGCACCGCCATCGGAGAGGCCGGGCACCGATTGCGGATCGATCAGCATCTCGCGCGTCGCGTCCAGATTGCCGTCGGCATAATTGAGGAACGGCACGTAAAGCATGCCGCGGCCGTCGTCCGACAGCATCGCCTCATAGGCGAGCTCCTCCGGCTGCCGGCCCTGCTTGCGCGCCTGCGGGCCCAGCGCGTTCTCCGGCGGCTGCTCGTAATCGGGGGGATCGCCGAGCAAGAACATCTTGTCGTAGTTGGGACGGAAGAACAGCGGATCGTCGGTCGCGGTCGCCGTCTCGCTCAAAATTGCCTCGCGCACCTCGCTTTGATGCAACCGCGCCAGCCGCTGCTTCAGCGGCAGATGCGCGATCGCCTTGTAGCTCGGATGGGTCTGGAACGGGTTTCGCGACAGCTCGAGCCCGAGGAGGAGGCCGACGGGCCGCGCGGCGATCTGCGCGGTGATCGAGAGGCCGCGCTTCGCTGCCGCATTGATCTCGTCCAGCGTCCGGCGCCAGCGCTGCGGCGCCTTGTCGTTCTGCGTGATCGAGAACGAGATCGGGCACTTCGTGGTGTCAGCCACCCGCAGCATCATCGGCAAGTCTTCGTCGATGGTGGAGAGATCGAGCACGAATTGCAGAACGCTGCGTCCCTCACGATGCATCGCGCCCGCAATCGCGGTGAGCTCGTCCTCGCCGGCCTTCAGCGTCGGCGTGAAATCGCCGGTCGAGGTGCGGTGGTTGAGGGTGCGAGAGGTCGAGAAGCCCAGCGCGCCCGAGCGCACCGCCTCGCCCGCGAGCTTTGCCATCGCCGCATTGTCTTCCGCCGTAGAAGGATCGCGGCGCGCGCCGCGCTCGCCCATGACATAGACCCGCAGCGCCGCATGCGGCAGCTGCGCGCCGACATCGATGTCGAAATCGCGCTTGGAGAGCCATTCCATGTAATCCGGAAAGCTCTCCCATGCCCAGGGGATGCCGGCGCTCAGGACGGGCTCGGGAATGTCCTCGACGCCTTCCATGAGCTGGATCAGGCGGGTGTGGTCGGCGGGCTTGCACGGCGCAAAGCCGACGCCGCAATTGCCCATGATCGCGGTGGTGACGCCGTTCTGCGAGGACGGCGTCATGTCCTGGCTCCAGGTGACCTGGCCGTCGTAATGGGTGTGAACGTCAACGAAGCCCGGCGTGACGAGCTTGCCGCGCGCGTCGATCTCTTCCTGTCCCTTTGCAGCGACCTTTCCGATCTTGCTGATTCTGCCGCCGGTGATGGCGATGTCAGCCTCGAACAGCTCGCCGCCGCTTCCATCTGCGACCGTGCCGCCGCGGATCACGAGATCAGGGTTGCTCATGGTGTTTCTTCCCGGTTTGTTGTTGTTTCTTGTCGTCCCGGCGTTGCAGCTACGCCTTGGCTTGCCGCTTCCGCTCCGTGAACGGCGACAGCACCACCGTCGCCAGCATGAAGATCACGGACGCCCCGAACACCCAATGCGGCGCGCTCTGGTCCATGATCCAGCCGAACAACAGCGGACTGACGATGCCGCCGAGATTGAAGCCGGTGGAGACGATGCCGAAGGCGCGGCCTGCCGCGCCGGGAGGAGCTGCATTGCGCACCAGCATGTCGCGCGAGGGTGCGATCACGCCGGAGAGGAAGCCCGCCATCATCATCGCGGCCGTCAGGATCCAGCCGGGCAGCGTCACCAGCGCGATCAGCAGCACGATCAGCGCATTCGCAGCGAAGCAGGCGGCGGCGACATAGCCGTGGCGCTCGGTGTGGTCGGCGAGGAAGCCGCCCGCGAGCACGCCGACGGCGCTTGCACCGAGGAACGCGGTGAGCGCGACATTGGCTGCGGAATAGGTCGCGCCATAGCCACTCATCAGCGCCACCACGCCGAAATTGTTGATGCCGGCCACCGACAGACTGAGCAGCATGAACAGCGCTGTCAGCGTGATCAGCGCCGGCGTGATGACGGCCTGCTTCGATGCGCTCTCGTTGCCCGGCTTTGATTTGTGCGCGCCGGCATCGGGAATGTTCATGGCCACCAGCAACAGCGCGACCAGAACACCGATCGCGCCCGATGCGATCAGCGCACCGCCACCGCCAGACACCGTGACGAGAGCAGCAACGATTGCGGGTGCGACCGCGCCACCAAAATAGCCGGCAAAAGTGTGGATCGAGAACGCACGGCCCATCCGCGCTTCGTCCATGTGCTCGGCGAGGATGGCGTAATCGGCGGGATGGTAGACGCTGTTGGCGAGCCCGAGCAGCACGGCGCAGGCGATCAACGAGGTGTAGCTCAGGTGCAGGCCGAGCAGGATCAGCGCAATCCCGCCGAGGGTGAGGCCGCCGAGCAGGATCTTTCGCGCGCCAAAATGGTCGACAAGATAGCCGGTCGGCGCCTGCGTCAGCCCCGATACCACGGCGGACACGGTAAGCGCGAAGCCGAGCTCGACATAGCCGACGCCGAGCTGGCTTTTCAGGAACGGGAACAGCATCGGCAGGACCAGCAGATGGAAATGGCTGACCCAATGCGCGATCGAAATTCCGGTCAGCGTGCGTAGCGCGCTGTCCGCCTTGCCTTGCTGCGGTGCGGCAAGAACGTCAACCATTGCAGTTCCGTTTCACGTCATTTGGAGACGCGCAAATTATCGGGGACAGCGGTTATTTGTCCATGAACGCAGGCGCATGGCAGGTAGCAGAGGTGACTGGCTGCGATCTCGATCATTCAGCGGTCGTAGGGCGAACATCACCCCCTCACAACGGCTCATCGTCATTCCCATGGCGATCACGCTTCGGTGTAGCAAAATCGCCGTCTTCGTAATCGTCGTCGATCTCGCGCGGGGGCGGAGGCTGCTTTGCCTTGTTCTCGGCCGTCTTGGTCTTCGTCTTTGGCGGCTCGCTCGGCTTGCCGATCTTGGCCATGGCTACTCCCGGATGGTGATGCTGCATCCGTCCTAGCCCGACTATATGGGCGGTTCCTGATCTATCTCAAGAATGGCGGCGAGGCCGTCGTCAGTGCACCACCGGCCCGCCGGCCTTCTTCCAGGCATCGATCCCCCCGGCGATATGCGCGGTGTTGGTGAGCCCGGTCTCCTTGGCGGCGGCCACAGCCATCGCCGAGCGTTCGCCGAAGGCGCAGAAGAACACGACGCGGCGGCCGGTGGCGGCCGCGACCTCGCGCAGCATGCCGCCGGGCTTGAGGCTGTCTTCAATGGATGGATAGGGCGTATGCAGCGCGCCTTCGAGCATGCCGTGCTTCATCCGCTCATTGGTCTCGCGCAAATCGACCAGCAGGATGTCGGGCCGGCCGAGCGAGCGGATCGCCTCGACGGCGCTGAGCGCGCGGCCCTCTTTCTCGAGCTCCTCCTGATGCAGGCCGACATGCATGTTGGCGGGCACTGCGACGTCCATCATCTTCGGATTGGGCAGCTTCAGATTGGCCATCAGCTCGATATAGTCGTCGACCGAGCGCACCTGGAGCCGCGGATTGTAGCGCTTCTCCTCGCCGATGGTGGAGACGGTGTCGCCCTTGTAGTCATGCGCCGGGAACACCATCGTCTCGTCCGGCAGCTTCAGCAGCCGATTGAAGATCGACTCGTATTGTGCGCGCGAAGATCCGTTCTGGAAATCGGTGCGACCGGTGCCGCGGATCAGGAGCGTGTCGCCGGTGAAGACGCGGTCGCCCATCAGATAGGAATAGGAATCGTCGGTGTGGCCGGGCGTGTACATCACGTCGAGCGACAGGCCCTCGATCGTCACCTTGTCGCCGTCGGCAACCCGCATCGCCACCACGTCGGCCTTGGTCTGGTCGCCCATCACGGTCATGCAATGGGTGCGGTCGCGCAGCTCGCCGAGGCCGGTGACGTGGTCGGCGTGCAGATGCGTGTCCACCGCCTTGACCAGCTTGAGGTCGAGCTCGCGCAGCAGCTGGCAGTAGCGGTCGACCTTCTCCAGCACGGGATCGAGGATCAGCGCCTCGCCGCCGGGGCGGCTCGCCAGAAGATAGCTGTAGGTACCCGAAACACTGTCGAAGAGCTGGCGGAAGATCATGGCAAGACCCGGCGTGAGCTAATTCCAGTTTCTACTACGCCATGGGCTGAAAAGAGAAGCAAGTCACTGTGTCGGGAGTAAATAGGGAATAATATTTTACGTACCGTTCGCGGCGGCCTCGCTGTGGCCATCCTTCGAGACGCTCGCCTTTGGCGGGCCCTCAGGATGAGGGCGTCTTCGCGGGGAAGTCCTCGATCCTCATGGTGAGGAGCGCCGCCTTACGGCGCGTCTCGAACCATGCCGGCCCGCGCGCCCGCCAAAGATTACGGCCGCACCAATGTGTACCCATTCTCCGCCAGAAACAGGATCTGCCCGACCCCGACTTGCACCGGTGTCGCCGCGGGAATGAACTCCGGCCGCTTGCCCGTCTCCCGCTCGATGGTGTCGACGGTGTTGAGGCAGATGTCGAAGCGTACGCCTTGCGCGATCAGGCTCTCGACCTGCTTGCGGCGCTCGCTGCCTGACAACAGGAGATCGATGCCGGGACCGAACGCCACCACCTCGATCGCAATTTTGTCGGGGTCGTAGGCCTTCAGCAAATTGTTGGCGACGCTCAGCACCAGCGCCTGCTTCTTGGCATCGCCATCGGAGAGCTGCAACACGACCTTGTGCTCCGCGAACGGCTTGTCCTGGAGCGGCACCTGCTGCGCGTAAGCGAGAGGCGTGGTAGCGAAGGCGAGCAGCGCCAGCAGCATCGCGGATAAGATCTGCGATCGCATCATCCCTGTCCTGCAATACCTGGATTGCCCTCGACGCCTTTCAGCGTAACGCCGGAGCCGAGCCGCTCCTGTAACATCCGGCCCGAGCGCAGATGTTTGGCGACGACCTCCCACACCGGCGCGCCTTGCTGGCCATTGACGGAGGCCCAGCCCGCCACCTTGTAGCGGTGGTTTGCGGAAACCGCCTTGCCGCCATTGAGCTTCAACTCGGAGATGCGCCTGCCGATCGCAGCCGTCGGGGTGCAGGTGTAGCGGAGCCCGCCGGCGCGCACCATGTCGCCGCCCTGCTGGTAATAGGGATCGGCGTTGAAGAGATTGTCGCAGATGTCTTCCAGCACGTCCTTGATCTGCGTGCCGGTCATCTCCTGCACATAGGTCTCGGGATAACTGATCGCGGTTTCCGCAAGCAAATCCTCCATGGTCAGCGCCTGGCCGGACAGCGCGGTGACGCCCCAGCGGAAGCCCGGCGACAGCGCGACCTCGGCATCGAGTTCGCTGCGCAGCGCGGTGCAGATCAGCTCGTCGACCGGGCCGGCGAAATTGTCGCGGCGATACAGCAGGCGGTCGGGCGTTGCGATCTTCTCCGACCAGTCGGTGACGAAGGGCGCCCGCAACCGGCCGATCAGTTCGGCCATCCCGGGATCGGGTTTCAACAGCTCGGAATAGACCGGCAGCAAATGATATTTGACGTCGCTGACCTTGCCCTTGTCGAGCGCGAGGTCGAGCACGGCCAAAAATTTTCCGTTGGAGCCGGCGTTGGTGACGAGCGTGGTGCCGCTCGCGTTCTTTACTGCGATCGGCTGCGGGATCGCATCATGGGTGTGGCCGCCGAGAATGACGTCGATGCCGGTGACGCGGCTTGCGAGCTTGAGATCGACGTCCATGCCGTTGTGCGACAGCAGGA
This sequence comes from Bradyrhizobium sp. 197, assembly GCF_023073375.1. Classification (NCBI taxonomy): domain Bacteria; kingdom Pseudomonadati; phylum Pseudomonadota; class Alphaproteobacteria; order Hyphomicrobiales; family Nitrobacteraceae; genus Bradyrhizobium; species Bradyrhizobium sp. 197. The sequence continues at coordinate 191,653 of NZ_JADPJJ010000024.1, forward strand.
TGACTGCGTCGACCCTGTCGGTGCGGCGCAAGCCATCGACATGCTTCTGGAGCTCTTCCTCGCGGATGCCGAAGGTCCAGTCCGGCGTAAACCGTTTGGGATGCGCGATCGGCACGTATGGAAAGGCCTGGCCGACGATCGCGACGCGATGGCCACCTAGCTCCTTGATCACCGAGGGCTTGAACACGCGCCCCGTCGCCTTGTCGAAGGCGGGCGCGTCGTTGAATGCGGCTTCCTCGGTGAGAAAAACGTTCTGCGCCAGGAACTCGCCTTTGAAGCGCCCGAGATTGTCGCGCAGCGCCTGCTCGCCATAGGTGAATTCCCAATGCCCGGTCATCGCCTCGATACCGAGCAGGTTTGCGACCTCGACCATGTCGCGGCCCTGCATGATGTTGGTGAGCCCCGTGCCTTGCCAGAGATCGCCGCCGTCAACGAGCACGGAGTGCTTTTCGCCGGCATCGCCGCGCAGGCGATCGATCAGCGTCTTCAGATGGGCGAAGCCGCCGAGCTTGCCGAAGCGGCCTGCGGACTTCTCGAACTCGAAGCAGCTGAAGGCATAGGCATCCGCGCTGTCGGGCCGGATGCCGAAACGTTCGAGGAAGGCGCGGCCGACCAGATGCGGCGGCCGTCCCGCCATCTCGCCGATGCCGATATTGACGCTGGGCTCGCGAAAATAGACCGGATTGAGCTGCGCATGCGTGTCGGTGAGGTGAAGGATGCGCGCATTGCCGAACCGTTCGAGGTCGTAAATGCTCGCGGCCTCGGCTCCGCGCGCAAGCCGCGGCAGGCTGAGCGATGCGGCGGCGAGCCCAGCATTCTTCAGGAAATCGCGGCGGCGGATCGCCATCCAGAAATTCTCCGCGCCCTCTAATGGTCGCAAGGCTGTTGCACGAGCGAACAGTCTAGCGGATTTCCATCGCCTTCCAGGCTTCTTTTTCGGAAATGGCCTGGAAGATCGAGGCCTTCGCCAGCGCCTCGGCCTGCTTGGCTGCGGCGACGGCCCGGTCGAAATCGCCGCCATCGCCCGCTTTCTTCGCGGCGGCCAGCGCCGAGACGGTCACGGTCCATTGGTGACGCAAGCTGGCGGCCTCCTTCGACGCGGCTTCGGCGGCGGAATAGGCCGTCTTGTAATCCGCCTCATTTGCCGCGCGCGCCGCCGGCGCGAGGCCCAAGGCGAGCAGCATGGCGAGAGGAAGTGACCGCTTCATGGCCGCGCTCCCGGGCCTGATATCGGCAGACCGTTGGCGACGTAGGACAGGAAATACTCGACGTCGCGATATTCGTCCGCCTGCGGCTCCAGCGGAACCGCACGGGTCTGGCTGTTGCAGGTGACGAAGCGGCGGGTGGTCGTGCCCATACCGCTCCATTCGGAGCGGTAGATCGGCATCGCGTTCAAGATGCCCAGCGCCGGCGCCAGGATCTCGGCGCGGATGCGCTCGCCCGGGCTCTGCACATGGCAGCTCGCGCAGGAGAAATTCATCTGGCCACGTCGGGTGTAGAAATACCGCTTGCCGTTCTCGAACGCCGCGAGCGCGCGGGGATCATCGGGAATCTTGATGTCCATCGGCTTGCCGCGCGAGGTGAAGGCCATGTACGCCGTGAGCGAGGCCATCTCGTCCTTGACGTAGGAATAGGGCGCCTCGCCATTGGCCTCGCGGCAGCGGTTGAGCGCCAGCTCCAGCGTGACGACCTTGCCTTCCTTCTCGTCGAAGTAAGGATAGTTCTGGCGGACGCCGATGCCGCCGTTCGGGAAGCAATCGGCATAGGTCTTGCCGTTCTTGAACGGGGTCGCGAACATTTCCTTGCCGGCGTCGAGCGCGAACTCGTAAGGCGGGAATTCCTCCTTCTCCTGCCACTGCCGCTTCATGTCCTCGTTCATGGAATAAGGACCGTTGACGAAATCCTCGTGCTTCACGGTCGGAAACTTCTGGAAGAAGAAGTTCTGGAACGCTTTCGCATCGGCAACGGGATCGACCTTGTCGGCCGCGACCACACGCGGAGAGGCGAGGGCGAACGCGACGAGCGCGGCGCTCAACGAACCAAGCAGGAGAGAGATGCGGGCCTTCATCACGCGATCTTCGCGGTGGTGGTGTCCGAGCCACCCTTGTTGTCGGTCCAGGAGATCTTGAGATCGTCGCCCTTCTTGGCGCCCTTGAAGCTGAACTTGACGTAGGGGTCCTTGGAAATGGCGGTGCCCCAATCGGCGACGAAGACGTCCTTGCCGTTACATTCGAACTTCAGCTCCTGGATGTAATGCGCGGGGATCAACTCGCCCTTGGCATCCTTGACGAAGCCGGTATCCATGGGATGCTGGATCAGCGCCTGAACCTCTGTGATGTCGCCGTTGGCGGTGGCGCGGACGCGAATGCTGGATGCCATGTCGAACTTCCTCGCTTAGCCGCCGCAGCCGCCGACGGTGACTTTGACTTCCTTGGTCGCGCTGTAGAGCTTGCCGTCGGCCTCCACGATTGCGACGACGTTGGTGGTCTTGGCCATCTTCAGGCGGTTGGCGACACCAGGGATCGTGCCTTCGGGAATCTTGTAGCTCGCGGCCAGCGCGCTCGGATTCTCGGCCACGAAGAACGAGATCGAGGTGACCTTGTCGAGCGTCGTCGTCACCGAGATCGGCACGACGCCGCCGTTCTCGGCGATCTCGGGGGCGTCGAGCTTGACCTTGTCGGACGGCTCGGCGGTCCTGCCGTAGAGCGCCTTGATGGCGTCCGCTTCGCTCTTCTGCCTGAAGGCCTCTTCCGGATATTTGTCGTTGGTCGCGGCGCGCGCGGGAGCGAACGGCAGATTGCCGAGGCCGAGCAGCGCGACCGAGGCCGCGCCCTGGAGGATCAGGCGCCGCGTCGCGCGTGGGCCGGTGAGTGCGGTCATCTCAGGTCTCCTGGCGTGCCGGCGGTCACAGGGTTTGCAGGAAATCAACGATCGCGCTGATCTCCTGTTCGGTCAAAATCCGGTTCCGGCCGAACGGCGGCATCATGGTCTGCGGATTACGCTTGGTCTCGTCGAAGATGATGGCGGTCAGCTCGTTGCGATCGGGGTACTTGGCCTTGAGATCCTTCAGTTCCGGCCCAATCGTTCCCGGCAGGTCGCCACCCTTGATGACGTGGCAGGTCAGGCAATTGCCCTTGCCGCGGTCGAAAGCGAGTTTCTGGCCCTCGGTCACGGCGGATTGCGCCCGCACCGGGGTCGCGGCCGCCAAGAGCCCCAAGGCGGCCAGCGCAACGAGCAGGGCGGGTTTGCAGGGAAAGGCGGTCAAGGCGTCGTCCCGAAACATGATCTGGTGTACCAAAGATAGTGCTCAAAAGCACACCCGGCTCGTTCTGACAATCAAGACTATGCAGGCCGCAAAATGGAGTTAATATCTTCTGCATTGCAACTTAAGGAGCTAGTTCGTCCGTAGGGCCTGTTGGGGCCAGTCATTTTTTCTCGGGCGCTTGGCTCTGATCGCGTTTTCGTCTGCTTCTTCTTTTCCGGGGACTTCAATTGGCTGAATATGTCGTCGAATTTGGCAGGGACGGCGGGCGGGTCGAGTCGGATGGCCGCCTCGATGCACCCGCGTTTCATCGCAATCACGAATCGCTCTGGGCGGTACTGGAAAAGCATCTTGCCGGCTGCACCGGCGACGTGGTCGAGCTCGGCAGCGGAACCGGGCAGCACGTGGTCCACTTCGCCCGCCACACGCCCGGCCTGATCTGGTGGCCCAGCGATCTCAACCAGCGCCACCTCAAGAGCATCGAGGCCTGGCGCGTTCATGCCGGCCTGCAAAACATCCGCTCGCCCTTGCGGATCGATCTCACGGATCCCGACTGGTGTCCGGAGATGACGGGCGGGCAGGGGCCGACAAATCTTGCCGCCGTGTTCTGCGCCAATGTCATCCACATAGCGCCATGGGAGGTCGCCGAGGGCCTGTTCGCCGGCGCCGGCCGCTATTTGCGGGCCGACGGCAAGCTGTTGCTCTACGGCCCCTTCAAGCGCGACGGCAAGCACACCGCGCTCAGCAATGCCGTGTTCGACACATCCTTGCGTGAAGGCAATCCCGACTGGGGCGTGCGCGACATCAGCGACGTCGAGAGCCTCGCACGCGGCGCAGGTCTTCGCCTCGTCGATACGATCGACATGCCGGCGAATAATCTGACGCTGGTGTTTTCGCGTGACCTCACGGTTTGATGTAGCTCCAGCCCTGCTCCTGCAGCTCCATAACGCGGACGACGCCGGATTTAACAACCGTCGCCTGAGCAATCAGGTTGATGTCCTTGTTCTCCGCCTTACGCATATTTTCCTGGGTGTTTCCGCAGGCCTTGAAAGAAATTTCGGGATGGCTCATCGCGAGCACCTCGATGCGCGGCTTTACCGGCGAAGTGTCATCGCGCAGCATGTGAAGGCCAGGGCCAAAGGTGACGACTTCGATCGACACAGCCTCACCGAGCTCGCGGTAGTATTGCGCGACGTTGGTTGCATTGTTGAGTACCAAGTTCATCATCGCGGGTTCGTTGGAATTCACTTGCAGGATCAGCCGATGCGACTTATTGGCGATCTCGGGTTTTGTTGCTTGAGCCAGCCGCGTCTCACTCGCGGGGGCCCGGTTAATTGTTTGATTCTGCGCCGGCTTTCTCGCCTGCCTGTGTCCGCCCGGGTGTTTCTGATTGCTCGCTACGCTCTCACTCGCCTGCGGGATCATATGGTTGTCCGACTCGGCCTGGACGTTTGGCCCGACCAGCAACATCATCGCCAAGCCGCCGATGACTGCGATTGCCGACTTCAGACTGATCATCTTGTTTCTCCCCGCTCCATGACCATCACCCTCCTGGTCTGGCGACGCTATGTGGCCATTTGCACGCAGCCGCCATTTTTTCACGCACGTTCTTGAATCCGCCGAGCCGGAACTGTCCCTCTTGCACTGCGCCGGTGCGGCTGGAAAGACGCACAATGATGCTACCGTCATCGGGCAATGACTTCAGCAATTGCACGGCATCGCCTCCCAAAGCGATTCCAGACCCGAACGACGGCGAGGCGGCCGCAAGTTGAATTGGCGGATCCGCATTGAGTCGATAAGAGACAGCATATTCGTGGGCGCCGCGTGAGAGCGCCGGTCCCGCGATCATGACTTCCGTGCGACCTTTGCGGCAGTGGATCGCGAGTTGCATCGCGGCGCCGTTCGGGCCGCTGACAGAAGAGGTAGTGGCGGTGACGACCGGTGAATAGTCGACCGGCGATGTGGTCTCGCTGACCAGCCAGCTATCATCCGTCCCGCGCCGTCCAGGCGGTGGGCTCCTAGGTGATAAATCTTGCACACACTCCAGCTGCGCTGATCCCTTCGTCGCCGAACATGCCCCAAGTGTTTCCATGGAATCGCTCGTGCTTTGCGCGTACGCGATTCCGCAGGCAATGTTGAAGGCGACGGCGAGTGGAGGAGCAGCAGCCTTCATGGCGGCGCCTGTGCGCTGCGCGCTTTGCGGTCTAGCCATTCCTGCGCGGCTTGGAAGCGGGCGAGACCGGGGACGGTTGCCGCGAGATTGATCGACCGCCATTTCGGGTCAAAGCCCGGCGCCTGCAGGCGATCGACGCGCGAGAACAGGTACTCGACAAGGCGCGCCACGCGTTGATAGCGGTTCGAGCGCGGCGGCCAGTTGAACGCAACAAGTGCTGTCGGCACCGCGATGGTCGAGACCCGCTCACCCTGCTTGATCAGATTGGGGTACTCATTTGCGTCCAAGGTCGCGGGCAGATAATAGTCCTCGAACTTCCTGTCGTAATGGACAGGGAGAAACTTGAAGCCCGCCTCCCAGCGGCCGCGCACGAAGGCGTCGACGGGTTTCGATGTGATGAACACGACGGCCGACATCTCTCCTTTGCGCATCTGCTCCAGGGCAACTTGATGCGGAATGAACGCCTTGTCGATCTCGATGCCGAGACGGCTAAAGATCAGCGGTCCTGAATAGGCGGCTGCGGTGCCCTGGGTATTGAAGTTCACTTTCTTGCCGGCAAGATCCTGCAGGCTTGTGATCTCCGGTCGCACGAAAATGTGCAGCTCAGACGGGAAAAGATTGAGCAGATAAGTGATGCGACTTTGGATCTGCGGTACCTGAAGCTTGTATTCATCGAGCGCGTCGGAATTGATGATGGCGGTATCGACACCACGCAAATAGAGCAGCGCATTAAGATTGTCGGTAGCGCCTCGAGTGACGATCGGGAGCAGATGCAGGTCTGCACCGTCGTCAACGACCCGGGCCATTTCTGCGGCGAGACGGATCGGCGCGCCCTCGAGCAGGCCGCCGGCAAGGCCGACCGTCCAGGCGTTCATTCGGTCTTTTTCGTTCACTTGCGGGAGTGGCCGTCGGACGAATTGTGCATCGCCCGTGGAGTTTTTCCCAGTTTGTGCTTTCAGGCAGGCCGGCTGAAGCAGAATGGCCATTGGCACCAGCGCGGTGACCAGCAGCAGCAAGAGTGACCTTGGCACCTTGTTCATGTCGTTCCCTTCTCGATCGCCATCGCTGCCTTTCGTTCTGCAACAAGACTCAGGGATGCAACGCATCCAGCCGTTCCTTGGCCTCGCGAATGCCGCCTCTCTGTGCCTTGGCGTAGAGTTCTCGCGCCTTGATCGCTTCGCTGCGCGTTCCATAGGTACCCCAGGCCGACAAAACCGCAGGATCATATGTTTCGGCGAGCATGAAACTTGCTCGTGCAATGTCCTTCTCAACCGCGAGCTCAAGCACAATTCGCGCTGCACCAATATTTCCCTGATCGAGCAATTCCCTGGCGCGGGGGATCAATCTGGCCTCCACCTCGTTTTGCTCTGAAACTATCAGCGGCTCCGCTGAGGTCACTTTCACGTTCTGCGTCGTCGGCAAGAGCGAGCCTGCAGGTGGTTGCTCCGGGCCGCGCTCATTGGGGCGCCCCGCCGATGCGAGGTCCCTCTCCCTGGCGTCAGCCCTGCTCCGCTCCTGTTGCAGCGACTGCCGCAAATCGGCGATCTCTCGGCCCGCTGCCTGTTCCTGCTGCGAGGCCGCATCGGCCGCCTCACGCAATTGCACGTTTCGGCTTTCGATTTCACGGCGCATTTCGGTAAGCTTACTCGCCAGCGCAGCGGCGTGCGCTCTGGCTTCTTCGAGTGCGCGGCGTTGTTGTTCGGCGTCGGCCGTTACCGCTCGCGCCGCTTTGTCCTCTGCGATCAGGACGGCGCTCCTTTCCCGTTCCTGCTGCAGGGACTGCCGCAATTCCGCGATCTCCTGTCCCTTTAGATCGCTTTTTAGATCGCTTTGCTCAGCTGCCGCACCATCCGGCGTGAGCGGTCCGCGAGGTATTCCGGCAAGTTCACTCGCGAGTGCCGCGGCGCGTGACTGTGCCTCGTGGCGTTGTTGCACAGCGGTCGCGGTCGCTGCTTGCGCGGCGTTCACCTGCTTGTCGAGCACGGCGCTCCTGTCCCGCTCCTTCTCCAGTGACCATCGCAGTTCTGCGATGTCCTGAGCCACCGCATCTCTCTGCTGCGCAGCGACAGCCTCCGCGTCGCGCGATCGTTGGTTCCGCGTCTCGATCTCGCGGCGGGTTCCGGCGAGTTCGTCCACGAGCGCGGCGCTGTGAGCTTGCTCCTGTTGAAGCGATTGCCGCAGCTGCTCCGTGGCCATTTCAGCCGCCTGCGTGCGCTGGACCGCCTCGTCAAGCTCTTTGCGCGCCCCGGTCAGTTCGCTGGCGCGTGGATCACTGCGGGGAGAATCGTCGACGAGCTGCTGCCGGCCCGTGCTTGCCGGCACCGCCAACACCGGGGCTCCAATCGTTTCTGGCTGAGGTGCTGCTTGCGAATTGGTCGCGATTTCCGCCTGCCGACCGAGGCTGACGACACTTTCGCCGTCGATGCGCGTCGCGTCCTGAACCGTTCGCGCGTTGAATGGCTCGAACACACCGAGCAGGGTTGCTCCCACGAAGATTGCGAGGATCAAGATCACAGCCGCCGCGAGCGAACTGCCTGACGGCTCATCCTCTGGATCGACATCCTCGGTTGCGGGATACCAATGGGTCGGCGCGATGTCGATCGGAGAGCCGTCCGTCCAAACCCATCTGCCCTCCTCGCACGACCAGTGGGCGGCCTCAACAGCCCCGGCCGCATCTTCCACCCAGATGTCTTCTCCGTTCCTCGGCGCAATATCAATTGGGCGGCGCATGCATCACGCCTCTTTCAATAACAACTACAATGGCGTGATTAATCGGCCTGGTCGCATGGTTTTGGTACTCATCGAATTAATTAATGTCATAGAATAAATAAGATAGCTGAATTAAATATATAACACATAATTTTAACGAAAAATCAAATTAAATTCTCCGCCGCTCCGGCTCGCCGCGCGGGGTAGGGCTATCGCGTATGGGCGAGGACGGAGAGGAGGAAGTCGTTATTCCACCTCGCCTGCAGCAGCGGTGCAATATGCGATTCCCCCTATGCCTGCGGGGGAGGGCTGGGAAAAGGGGGGTTCCGCAACGGGGTACCCCCTAGAGGATAAAACCCTCACCAGGCGCGCGGGACGATGCTTCGCATCGCCCGGGACGCGCCGACCTCTCCCGCAACCGGGAGAGATGCACCACTTGCTGGGCGGCGGGCGTTGAACTCGGGCAAGAGGCGATCACGCCTCGCCGTCCTCCCACCCGATCTTGTTCTTCAAGAACCGGAAGCCGAGCACCTCGAAGCCGGCGCGCTCCTTGTTGTCCTTGCCGTAGCCGTGGCCGCCTGCTTCCGGTTCGTAGAACCAGGCTTCATAACCCATCGCCTGGAGCTTTGCCGCCATCTTGCGCGCATGCCCGGGATGGACGCGGTCGTCGCGCCGCGTGGTGGCGATCAGGATCGGCGGATAGGGCTGGCCGGCTTTGACGTTGTGATAGGCGGAGTACGTCTTCAGCCAGTCCCACTCCTCCGGCTTGTCAGGATCGCCATATTCCGCGATCCAGCTCGCGCCGGCGAGCAGCTTTGTGTAGCGGCGCATGTCGATCAGCGGGATCGTGCAGAACAGCGCGCCGAAACGTTCGGGGTATCGCACCAGCATGTTGGTGATGAGGATGCCGCCGTTCGATCCGCCCTGCGCGGCGATGCGCTTCGCCTTGGTCACGCCACGGCGGACGAGATCCGCGGCGACCGCGGCGAAATCGTCGTGCGACAGTTTCTTGCCGGCGAGCCGGCCGGCATCGTGCCAGCGTGTGCCGAATTCGCCGCCGCCGCGCAAATTCGCCTGCACCGTCGTGCCGCCGCGCTCCAGCCACAGCTTGCCGAGCGATGCGTTGTAATATGGCTTCACCGATAGCCCGAAGCCGCCATAGGCGCTCATATAGACCGGCGCATCGCCGCTCTCGCCGGCGGGGCCGGTCTGGACATAGGGAATGCGCTCGCCGTCGATCGAGATCGCCTCGTGCTGGGTCACCACGAGTCCGTCGGCGGCGAACGTCCTCGGCGCCTGCTTCAACACAATCGGGCTCGCGGCGCCGCGCTCCATCAGCAGCAGCGACGGTGGCGTCAGGGGATCCTGCACATTGGCGAGCAGGTCGCCATTGCTCTCGGAGGGATGGCGGTCCAGTGGCCAGATGTCGACGACGCCGATCTGCGGCAGGCCGCCGAGTGACCCGCGGCTCCAGCTCGTGGCGGACGGCGTGCATATCTCGAATTGCGGCTGGAGTTCGTCGAGGATCGACAGTACCAGTCTGCCCCCGGCCCAGAACAGACCTTGCAGGGCGCGGCGAGGCTCCGGCTCGAACAGGACCGCGAAATCGCGGCTGCCGGCAAGGAATGCCGAGAGCGACATGCCGAGCACGGTGTCGGCGGCATAGGTTCTCCCCTCGATCGACCAGGCTTCGCGCAGCTTCATCGCGAACCAGTCGCCATGTGCCTGCATCCAGATGCCGGTCGGCAGGTCGAGCTTCGTCGTCGTGCCGTCTGCATCCCGCAGCCAGATCGTATGATTGAAGAAGTCGATCTGGTCGACGAACCAGCTGCGTGGGACCGCGGCGGTGTCGTCGGCTATGCCGGACATGGCCATATGATCGGCCGTGGTCTCGATCATCATCTGCGCCTGATCGACAGACTGGCCGCGCCGCCACAGGCGAACCGTCCGCGAATATCCCGAACTCGTCGCCATGCCTTCGCCATGGGCGCTCGACAGCAGCAGCGTGTCGGCATCGAGCCAATCGGCGCCGCCCTTGGCTTCCGGCAGCGCAAATCCGTCCTCAACGAAACTCTTGGTGTCGATGTCGAATTCGCGCAAGGTGACGGCGTCGCTGCCACCGCGCGACAGGCTCAAAATCGCCCGCGAGTTTCCCGGCTGTGTGGTGATGCCGCTCAGCAGCCAGTCCTCGCCTGCGCGCGCGGCGAGCTGGTCGACATCCAGCATGATCTCCCACGCTGGATGCGGCTTGCGAAACTCTGCAAGCGAAGTCCGCCGCCACAGGCCGCGCGGGTTGGTCGCGTCCTTCCAGAGATTGTGCAGATCTTTGCCGCGCCGGCTCACATAGGGAATGTTGTCGGGGCGATCGTAGATCGCCGCGAGGATGTCGCGATCGCGCTCGAAGGCCTTTCCACCAAATGCGTCGAGCGTCAGGCTGTTCTGCCGCGCGACGAAATCGAGCGCCAGCTTGCCCTCGATCTCCTCCAGCCACAGCCAGGGATCGTCGTCGGGAGCGCTGAGCGTAGGCCTGTCGTCGACGGACATGAACGAAACTCCTGAGATCGCGGCGGATAGGATTTGATCGAGCGCAAGCCGTCAAGAGCGCGGCCCATTATCATCGGCCCGATTGCGTCAGAGGCATGGCCTGCGCCCGTTTGCACCGGTTGCCCGCCCTCGCGCGCCCCGCCATAGTGCCTGGAATCAACAGGGTCCCTTGAAAGCCCCGTGAAAGCCTCTTGGGGCGGAAATGCCGATGTTAGACGTGACTGCAGCCGATGAGATCGCCGCCGACGCGCGCGTGCGCGCCAATGTGGTGCGCCTTGCCGCCGCTCAGGCGCTGACCGGCGCCAATTCGGCGGTGATCTTCGCCACCGGCTCGATCGTCGGTGCGACGCTCGCACCCGACATGTCGCTCGCGACCGTGCCACTGTCGATGTATGTGCTGGGGCTTGCGGCCGGCACCTTGCCGACCGGCGCGATCTCGCGCCGCTTCGGTCGCCGCTGGGCGTTCATCATCGGCACGGGTCTGGGTACGCTCACCGGCCTGCTCGGCTCGTTCGCGATCCTGCACGCCTCGTTCGCGCTGTTCTGTGTCGCAACCTTCCTCGGCGGTCTCTACGGCGCGGTGGCGCAATCCTATCGCTTCGCCGCCGCGGACGGCGCCAGCGCGGCGTACCGGCCCAAGGCGGTGTCCTGGGTGATGGCGGGCGGCGTGTTCGCCGGCGTGCTCGGTCCGCAGCTCGTGCAATGGACCATGGACGTCTGGCAGCCTTATCTGTTCGCCTTCAGCTTCCTGGTGCAGGCCGCGGTCGCGCTGGTCGCGATGGGCATCGTCGCCGGAGTCGACATGCCGAAGCCGGCGCCGGCCGATCTGCACGGCGGGCGGCCGCTGCTCGATATCGTGACCCAGCCACGCTTCATCGCGGCGGCGCTGTGCGGCGTCATCTCCTACCCCATGATGAATCTGGTGATGACCTCGGCGCCGCTCGCCATGAAGTTGTGCGGCTTGAGCCTTTCCGATTCCAATTTCGGTATTCAATGGCACATCGTCGCCATGTACGGGCCGAGCTTCTTCACGGGCGCGCTGATCGCGCGCTTCGGCGCGCCGAAGGTCGTTGCCGCCGGCCTGCTGCTGGAGGCCGGTGCGGCCGGCATCGGCCTGTCCGGCATCACCGCAATGCATTTCTGGGCGACGCTGATCGTGCTCGGTGTGGGGTGGAATTTCTCCTTCATCGGTGCCTCCGCGCTGGTGCTGGAGACGCACCGGCCGCAGGAACGCAACAAGGTGCAGGCCTTCAACGATTTTCTGGTGTTCGGCATGATGGCGATCGGCTCGTTCTCGTCCGGCCAATTGCTCGCCAATTACGGCTGGTCCGCGGTGAACATGGTGGTGTTCCCACCGGTGCTGCTCGGCCTCGCCGTGCTTTCGTTCGCCTCCTTTGCCCGCCGCCGCAAGGCGCGGCTGGACGCTGCCATGGGTGAGTTCCCGGATGCGATTTAAGGTGGCAGGAGACTGTCAGCAGCGTTGATAGTTCGCCCCGGGTCGAAGTGATTTTCGGGGCTTGGGTTGTTACATGATGCTCGTCATGAACAGGCGGGCGTGAAGCACGGCGCTCGCGGGGAAACAAAGGACAAGCGCAAATGCTCGACAATCCCCGGCACGACGCATCCATCGACGAATCCTCTCTTCGCTACGAAGGCTGGCCCATCGTCGCGGTCTGCTTCCTGCTCGCGACTTTCGGCTGGGGCCTCGGCTTCTACGGCCAGAGCGTCTATGTCGCCGAGCTCCAGCGCGCGCACGGCTGGTCGGCCTCGCTGATCTCATCCGGCACGACGTTCTTCTATCTGTTCGGCGCGCTGCTCGTCGTTTTCGTCGGTGAGGCCGTCAACAAGTACGGGCCGCGCCTCGGCCTGATCGCGGGCACGCTGGCGATGTCGGTCGCAGCGGTCGCGATCGGCGCGGTGCGCGAGCCGTGGCAGCTTTATCTCGCGAACGCCGTGCTCGCCTTCGGTTGGGCCGGAACCAGTTTGGCGATGATCACCAACACGATCAGCCTGTGGTTCGACCAGAAGCGCGGCATGGCGATCAGCCTGGCGCTGAACGGCGCAAGCTTCGGCGGCATCGTCGGCGTGCCGCTGCTGGTGACCTTGATCGGTCATATCGGCTTCGCCAGCGCGATGTTCACCGTCGCCGGCGCCATGCTGGCGCTGCTCGTGCCGGTGATCCTGATTGTCGTCGGCCGTCCGCCCGATCTCCATGGTCGGCGTGCAGCGACGAAAGCAAAGCCGCAATCGTCGGCGCAGATCCGCGCCGGGGCGTTGCGCGACGTCGGCTTTCTCACCGTGACGGTCGCGTTCGCGCTGGTGCTGTTCGCGCAGGTCGGCTTCATCGTCCACCTGATCTCGTTTCTCGATCCCGTGATCGGACGCGAGCGCGCCGCTGTGGCCGTCGCGGTGCTGACGGCGATGGCGGTGATCGGCCGGGTGCTGTTCTCGCTGGTGATCGACCGCCTCAACCAGCGGCTTGCGTCCGCGCTGTCGTTCCTGAGCCAGGCCGTGGCGCTTCTCGTCGTCATCAATTTGCACAATGATTACGTGCTGATCGCCGCCTGCGCGTTGTTCGGCTTCTCCGTCGGCAATCTCATCACGCTGCCGTCGCTGATCGTGCAGCAGGAATTCGACTCCGCCTCGTTCGGCGTGCTGATCAGCCTCAACACCGCGATCAACCAGGTGACCTATGCGTTCGGCCCCGGCGTGGTCGGCTTCCTGCGCGACTTTTCGGGCGGCTATGCGCTTCCGTTCTATCTCTGCATCGCGCTGGAGGTGGTGGCGGCGGCGTTGATCATGGTGCGCGGGAGACCGCATGTGAAGACGACGTAGGGCCCGACAGCGTCTCTACACACCCTGTCATTGCGAGCGCAGCGGTAACTGCCCAGGTGGCCGTTTGTATTCTCTTGACTGACCACATGTGTTTGTGAGTCAAGGTATGGGTGACGCCGCCAAATTCCTCATTGTCTGTGGAT